>JBGSVC010000390.1:0-20678 GCA_041753175.1 Planctomycetaceae bacterium | reverse complement strand
CAAATTTATATCCAGCTTCTGGAAGTCGGCCATGGTGAACAAAGCCCATCATTTTATGAAGCTCGATGCTCGAAGTATTCGATGCATCAATGCAACCAATCAGGCTGTGAAACTGTTGAGCGCGGGCATATTCGATAATCTCTGCGAGCAACCGCCTGCCCAGCCCTTGTCTGCGAAAATCGGGATGAATATAGACGGAATGTTCCACCGTCAATCGAAAGCCCGGGAATGGACGAAACTGTCCATAACTGGCAAATCCCATCAGTCGATTGTCTGCGTTAACCAAACCAAGAATGGGATAGTTATTCGATCTTTTGAATTCGAACCAGGTCTGCATCGTCTGTGTGCTGCGAGGTTCGAATTCATAAAGAGCAGTGCTATTGAGGATCGCGTCGTTAAAGATGTCCCTGATAGGCTCAAGATAAGATTGATCACAGTTAATGAGCCGGACTGTCATGGCGGGATTCGCTTTTTAAGTTCAAGAGATAATCGGTTTGTCAGACAGATCGATGCGTGGTTCCTGGCCTCCACGAAGAATACTGTTTCCTTCAAAGAGTTGACGCTGATCGATTCCAGCGTTTTTTTCCCAGTGATCGGCGCTCATCTGGCCACTTTGACCATAGGCATCGAGTGCATTCTGGTAGCAAGTCAGTTCCACCTGCGCCTGGCTGACCCCACGTTCGAGCATCAATCGGGCCGTTTTGGGGACCGCCAGCGGATCAGACACCCCCCAGTCGGCAGATGAATCGACGATAATCCGTTCTGCACCGTATTGTTTGACAATGTCCACCATACGTTCATTTCCCATTTTGGTTTTGGGATAAATCGTAAATGCGGTCCAGTAACCTCGGTTTAAGACCTCATGCGCGGTTTCTTCGTTGTTGTGATCGATGATGACTTTCTCCGGCGCAATTCCCATCTCTTCGATGATATCCATCGTGCGAAACGTCCCCACTTTTTTATTGCGGTGTGGGGTGTGAATCAAGACGGGTAATTCAAAATCCATGGCGAGTTTGAGTTGCTCAATCAGGAATCGTTCTTCGGCTTTGGTCATATCGTCAAAACCAATTTCACCGACAGCCACAACGCCCTCTTTGGCCATGAAGAGGGGAAGAATCTCCATGACCTCTTCAGCCAGCGCCACGTTATTGGCTTCCTTGGCATTCAGGCCCATGGTGCAATAGTGGTGAACGCCGAATTGACTGGCGCGGAAGCGTTCAAAGCCGACAAGCGATGCGAAGTAATCCTGAAAGGTCCCAAGCGCCGTGCGTGGTTGTCCGACCCAAAACGCCGGTTCAATAACCGCAACAACGCCTGCAGACGCCATCACTTCATAGTCGTCAGTGGTCCGGGATATCATGTGGACGTGTGGATCGATGAATTTCATAGGTGGTCAATTCTATTCAACCGGTGTTTTGATTCTGCCAGTAGACTTTGGAGATGGAAATCCACGACAAAAGATCTGTGGAAGAAGACAATGCAAATTGCGCAGCTGTAATGGAAAGTTCTTCCCCTTCCTGCACAACTTTGTGGAGATCTTGTTGGGCTAAGGTTGTTAGATGGCAGCCGACGGGAAACCATAATTCCGGGCATACAGGTCGTTTGGCAGCCCAGCGCTCATGCGCATAGTCACAGAGCATGTTTGTCAGTGCAAGATTGGAACGTTTGACGATGCCTGCAATAGGGACGATCGAAACGGCGGTAAAAATGGCTTTCAGGATGAGTTGATTAAACGAGTTTTCGTCCAAATACTCGGCCGGATAACTATTGCCATGCGCCAGCGATATAAAGACAGGACGCATATTGCTGCGAATCGCTTCGGTCGCAAAAAACAGATAATCCTGAGGAGAGGGTAAAAAGGGGAGAAGTTGATAGAGACAAACAAGCTCTCGAACTTCTCCAGTTTCAAACAGGAGCTTCATATCTCGCTGCAGGGCTTCATGTGAGACGACTTGAGAATGCCATAACAGCAGTAACGAGCGCCCTGCCTGGTCAACGGACCACGACGCCAGATTCCAGCAGTCGTCAATTTCGAGGGACTGCCCGATTTCTTCATTCGAAGGAATGAGGTCTTGCTTGGGAAGTTTACGCGGAGCAAGGCTGAAAGCCGTTTTGATTTTGGAGGAAGAAATCTCAGGGGACAGGTTTGAGAACGACCAGAGCCACTGAAAGGCTTCAGGATGATCTGCTCGAAGTCGGGCCTCCAGGAGCGAAGTCAAGAAATCGATCGTCGATGTTGTCTTCGAAGCGTTCACAATGAATTTTCAGACCAGATGGTGGGGGTGGGAATGAAGGCAGATTGTTCGGTCAGTTGAATTTCAGGTTGTCGACCATTTGTCAACGATTTCATATCTATCTACGTAGATGAATCTAGTTTACCAAGACGCGTGTCATCTTCAAGGGGCATCCTCATCGGCAACGAATTGCTTTTGTCGCCATCCCATCGATCAAAATGGCGGCTTCACTGAGTACGAATCAGCATCCAGAATGCTCTCTCTGTGATCAGGCTGTTTCCTCACCTAATTCGATGAGTAGGTCTGTTCGGCCATTTGAGTATACAGCAGTCGGTAGCCATGCCAGGGAGACTTCATCAACTTGAATATCAGACTTGCGCGGACGGACGGGATATTCTTCGATCATGAGGTCTTCTGAGCGAGGTAACTGTTTTAGTTCCGCGACATCCTGATTGAATGATTCTTCGAGTTCCGCAAAATCCTCTTCAGCTTGCCGACGATCAAGTTCAGCACGCGAAACGTCACCTTTTTCTTTGCCAATTTTGCTGGCATTACGTATGGCAGTCCCGGCTTTGGAAACGTTCGTGGCTGTCGTCAATTTCTTGCCAAACAAGGCTCCCAGAACAGAGGTTCCAAAAGAAATGGCTGTATACATTGACTGCTGATTGACCTGTTCTTGTTGAATGGCCACTTTCTCTTCAGCTTTGCGAACCTTTTCCCGCTGCGTGTCTAATTTGGGGGCATACTTGGCACGAAGTTTTTCAAGCTCGAGGTCACGTTGTTCGCGGAGCATTTGCATCAATCGACTACGGAAGTCGGCTTCAGTTTCGTTGGGATCAGAATAGGCTTTGAACTCCGAGGAATACAGAATTGGCAAACTATTTTCACGATACAAATAATTCTTGAGTTCTTTATTCCAGCGAGTGTAGCTGGTTGACTTGATCAGATCGGGAACCATTTCCGACAGACGTGCTGTCGGATCGAGGCGGGGTTCGAAATCAAGTGATTGGCAGGGGAGGGGAGTCGCTTCATCCCAAAGTGATGGTACGACCATATCATCAATCGGATAAACAAGACAAAAATCTCTCCAGCAATCGAGTTTTGATTTGGAATCGACATAATGCAATTTCCCTCGACCTAAAATTCCATAACGGTAAATCAGATGGCTGCTGGCAGGAAGTGGTTTGAGTGCTGTGAAGATTCTTTGTGACACTGAATTTGGAATGATGGGAGCTTGCACAGTATTTTCAGCAACAGCGGTTGGCTCGGAGGTCAATGGAGCCGTGAGGTTGGGTTGCACACCCGTTTGTGCGGTGGGAGCCGCCGGAGATGTGGATTGAGGCATGCGGGCTTTGATAGGGTCCATCAATTTGATGATCTGATTGCGAGTCAGTGGACCGCGCAGATACGACAGGCACCAGCGTGTCTGAAAGACCGTCGGCTGACTTTCATGGACGTTATGCATTAAGAAGACGCGTTTTCCTAACGCGGCCAGGGTCGCGTCCATTTTGGAACGATCAAACTGACTGCCAGCATTCAGCGATGCGCCTTCAAGCCCGTCCAGAACGCGGGCTTTGTCTCGTTCGGTTTGTAATCGTCCGATGAACCATGTGCCGGTGTTTGATAATCCTTTGTAATCCAGGTCGACAGGGTTTTGAGTCGCCAAGACAACCCCCAGGCCGAATGCACGCGCCTGCTTGAGCAAGGTCAACATCGGTTGCTTGGACGGAGGATTAGCCGTTGGTGGGAAATAGCCGTAGATCTCATCCATGTAGAGAATTGCCCTGAGGCTGGATGTTCCGGGCTGACTGCGGACCCAGGCCAGAATTTCATTGAGCAAAATGGTGACAAAAAACATTCTTTCGGTATCGCTCAGGTGAGCAATCGACATAATCGAGATGCGAGGTTTTCCGGAGGGGGTGGTTAACAGCTTGCTGATATCGAGGGCTTCACCAGTCATCCATGCTGCAAAACTCGGCGATGCCAGCAGGTTGTTGAGCAGCATCGCCAGGCCCATGCGGTCTTTTTCCGGGAAGATCGACTCCAGATCCATAAATCCGATTTTGTCGAATCCGGGATTCTGAACAGCTCGGATCAAACCAGGCAAAGAGAGATCCTGACCTTGTTGCCAGGCCTGAGTGACGATGTTGGAAAGCAGGATATGTTCTCGACTGCGGATGGGGTCGCAATCGATTCCTAGCAATGTCAGCAATCCACTGACGGCTGCTGTGACACGTTCACGAAAAGCATCGACATCTCCCAGAATTTTAGCATTCGGTGCGGTGAAGGAACGCAAGACCGTCAACGGAATTCCCGCGCTATTGCCCGGTGTGTAGATATTGACTTCACAGGATTGGCGAAAAGTCTCCACCCGATCAGGCGTCTGTTCCCAATCGGCCAACCCTTTTTTCCAGCGATCGGCGACCGTTTTCGAATAATCTTCCAGAGATTGACCTGCCCGGGTGGCTTCTTCGGGATCAATCCAGGGGGCAAATTCTTCGGCTTTCATCCCCGGAAACGTCAGCATG
Source organism: Planctomycetaceae bacterium (assembly GCA_041753175.1). Taxonomy (GTDB): domain Bacteria; phylum Planctomycetota; class Planctomycetia; order Planctomycetales; family Planctomycetaceae; genus SXPC01. Next base: position 15,916 of record JBGSVC010000390.1, on the reverse strand, counting down.
AGATTGCCCAGATCTCCTTTGGGATCGATGGCGATCACCGGGATATTATCAATGGCCGCTTCTTCCAAAAGAGACAGGCATAGTCCTGTTTTGCCACTGCCGGTCATCCCCACACAGACGGCATGAGTTGTCAGGTCTTTGCTGTCATAAAGTACCAGATCATCCAGCAATTGTCGTCCAGCAAGATCATAACTGCGTCCCATATAAAAGACGCCGAGTTTTTCATAACTTGATTGGCGATCCATGTCGGGCGTGAATCCTTCACGTTGAAATTTCGCGGAGAGTTGAATTCGATTGAGTTGAGACGTTTGTGTTCGTGATTGTCAGACAATTAAGGTGATTTCTCGATCCCCGATCAGAAACAAACAACCAAGAGCAAGCAAAACAAGCGGGGCGGCGCTGGCGTGATTACCCTGACGTGATCGTAACAGATCCTATCAATTCCCTCCAGCGATCCAAGAGGAGAGCTGTTGATGTCCTTTTCGAGTGTTGCTCAGGCGAAAAGCAGAATGTGAAATCGCCATTTGGTAGCCATCGAGCTTGAAGAAACGCTGTTTGGCTTTGAATTATTCAACGGCCTGTTGTGTAAAAGCTCGACGAAATCAAATCGCACTTCGATTATTCGTCATCAGATGACCATCGCGATGGAATTTCTTGATACTTTCACGGCCAGTTGGTTCGAGAGTTGATTTCACAGGAAGATCACTTTAGAACAGGGGTGAGATAAATTGATTCGTATTTGTCGATGATTTCAGCGTTGGATGAATTTTGCGTCAAGTGGGTCGGAGAATAAAATGCAATCACGATTTTGGATCGTATGGTTAGGACTGGTTTGCCTTGGGGCGGGATGTCCATCGGGAACTTCAACACCGGGAGACGGGGCAACCGACAAGTCTGGCAAAAAATCGCATTTTGCATTTGTGACCAACTGTGTGGCAGACTTTTGGGTCGTTGCACAAAAGGGAGTTGAACAGGCCGCTCAAGATCATGGGGTTGAGGCCGAAGTCATCATGCCCAGTGGAGATGCATCCAGCCAGAAGCAAAAAGTTGAGGATCTGCTTTCCAGAGGCGTTGATGGAATCTCTATCTCGCCGGTTGATCCTCAAAATCAGGGGCAGATGTTTACCGCACTCTCGCAAAACACAATCTTCATCACCCACGATTCCGATGCGCCGGGCAGTGACCGGCTTTGCTACATCGGGATGGACAATTATCAGGCTGGTCGGATGTGTGGCGAATTAATCAAGGCGGCCAAGCCTCAGGGAGCCAAACTGTGTTTATTTATCGGGAATATCGATCAGGACAATAGCAAAAAACGAAGACAAGGCGTTATCGATGAATTAATGGATCGAACCTACGATCCGCAGCGATTTGACCCCGCAACAGAAGTCATCAAAAACGAAAAATACACCATTTATGACACTCGGACAGACAATGCCGATCGTTCGAAAGCCAAGGAGTTAATTCAGGACGCAATGACACGCTATGCAAATCTGGATTGTGTCGTGGGGCTGTTCGAGTATAACCCTCCCATTCATATGGATGCCATTAAAGAGGCAGGGAAGCAAGGACAGATTGCAATCATCGCCTTCGATGAAAATGAGCAGATGCTCAAAGGGATTCAAGACGGGCAGGTCTACGGAACGATCGTGCAAAACCCCTATGAGTATGGTTATCAGGCCATCACGATGCTCCATGAACTGAAAAAGGGGAATCGCGATATCATTCCAGAGGGTAAGGAAGTCAATATTCCTGCTCGGAAGATCACAAAGGAGAACGTGGGAGAATTTATCGAAGACCTCCACAAAAAATTGGGCAAGTAAGTTCTGGGTCTATCCACTCAATATCAAGTAATCATTGCCAGGTCAGTTTTTTGTACGAGTTGACATGGCTGATCGGGGAACCACTCTATGAGTCCTGTCGATACGATAAATCCCGTTTTGACTATCAATATCGACATGTCGTTTTTGCTTGTTCTACAGACCGATAGGGCGAAGGGATTGACGTGATTGTGCAGGGCATCGCTCAGCAGGAAATGACCAACTCAGCAGGCGACGTCCCACTCCTGGAAGTACGAGGGATTACCAAGTCGTTTCCTGGTGTTAAAGCGTTGCAAGATGTCTCTTTAAGATTGCAAGCGGGAGAAGTTCTGGCGGTCATTGGCGAGAACGGGGCTGGCAAAAGCACGTTGATGAAGATTCTTGCAGGAGTTCAGTCGCCCGATCAAGGCCAACTGCTCATCAACGGCCGAGAGGTGAATCTGACAAGTGTCAACGACGCTCTCCATCACGGCATTGCACTCATCCATCAGGAACTGAATCTTTCCGACAATTTAGATGTGGCAGCTAATATTTTTCTCGGCAGAGAAATTACCAGATTTGGAGTCCTGCAAAAAAAGGCAATGTCAAAGGCGTCAGGGGAGTTTTTGAAGCAAGTCGGGTTAAAGATCTCTCCACAGGCGCTCGTCAAAGAATTTTCGATTGGTCAGCAGCAACTCATCGAAATTGCCAAGGCTCTCTCAATCAATGCAAAAATCCTGATTATGGATGAACCGACGTCGAGTCTGTCGCATGGCGAAACGCAGACTCTCTTCGAGATTGTTCATATGCTCCGCTCGCGGGGGGTGGGGGTGATTTATATTTCTCACCGTCTGGGGGAAATCAAGGAATTGGCAGACCGGGTCGTCGTACTGCGTGATGGCCAACGTGTAGGAGAACTCCAAAGCGAGGAAATTCGGCGCGAGCGTATGGTTTCGTTGATGGTCGGACGAGACATTGATCAGTTTTACGAGCGTAGCCCTTATCCGCCCGGAGAGACACTGCTCGAAATAGATCGTCTCAGGACAGCATCGTTTCCTCAGCAAACCGTGTCGTTGCGTGTTCGTCGCGGTGAAATCGTCGGCATCTCAGGTCTCGTCGGGGCTGGCCGGACAGAATTGCTGGAAGCAATCTTTGGAGTCACACCGGCGATTTCAGGAACGATTAAAGTTCGTGGCAAGGTTGTAAAGTTGATGCACCCCGCCCAGGCAATTGAGTCAGGAATCATGCTTGTCCCCGAGGATCGCAAGCAGCATGGACTTATCCTCGAAAAGAGTGTGAAATTCAACTCCTCCCTGCCGAGTCTGTCGCGATTTGCCAGATGGAACTGTTTCACCAATCGCCAGCGAGAAACCCAACTGACAAAACATGCGATCTCCATTTTGAAAATTAAAACGCCTACAGTTGAGCAGATTGTGAAATATCTTTCTGGCGGAAATCAGCAAAAGGTGGTGATCGCCAAGTGGCTCGAAATGTCGCCTGAGTTATTGTTATTGGATGAACCTACACGAGGTATTGATGTGGGTGCAAAGGAGGAAATCTATCACCTGATGGATCATCTGGCTGGACAGGGGATGGCCATTGTATTTGTCAGTAGTGAAATGGAAGAGGTGATCGGCATGTCTGATCGTGTGCTCGTCATGCGTGAGGGGCAGATCAGTGGTGAACTTCAACGATCCGAACTTTCTGAAGAAGCCCTGATGCAACTTGCAACCTGATGTCGCCTCCCAACAGAAACTTCAATCAACTCATTGATCATGAAACGATAACCAATCGCGTATGAAAAAAGTTCTCGGCATCCTGGCGTTGTTTCTGGCGATCATGGCGTTTACGGCATGGAACTCCAGTAATTTCTTTTCGTCTTACAATATGCAAAATCTCATCAGCCGGATTTCGCTGTATTCGATTATCAGCATTGGAGCTGCAATGGTGATAATTACCGGCGGGATCGATCTTTCGATCGGCTCGCTAATTGCCTTAACAGGAACGGTATTGCCCTATTTATTGACAGAAAAAGACTGGTCCGTCTTCGCCGCGGTTCTGGCGACGATGCTGTTATCACTTTTTATCGGACTGTGTCATGGATTATTAATTACGAAACTTCGACTGCAGCCATTTATCGTGACTCTCTTTGGATTGTTATTTTATCGAGGGATTGCTCGGTGGCTGACGAATGATCAATCGGTTGGCTACGGCGGTGATTATCCCCATTTGACCTCATGGGTTACGGGTCGAATCGCCCTGCCTGGGTTGAGTGACCCTCAGGAGTTTCATTTGCCAGCCGTTTGCTTGTTTATGATTGTGGTCACGATCCTGGCCTGGTTTTTTTTGAATCAAACAATCTTCGGTCGATACCTGTTTGCATTGGGACGCAATGAAGAGGCAGCCCGCTATAGCGGTATCAAAACGCAGCGATACGTGGTGCTTACGTATGTGATCTGTTCGGGGTTAGCCGGGTTAGGGGGAATTTTGTTTTCTTTGGAGTCTGGTTCCGTACAGCCCACAGGCTTCGGAAACTTTTATGAACTGTATGCCATTGCAGCAGCCGTTTTGGGTGGGTGTAGCCTGCGGGGAGGCGAAGGGACAATTTTGGGCGTCGTGATCGGGGCAGGAATTCTCCTGTTGTTGAGAAATACGATTAACCTGTTGGGAATTCCATCGTCGCTCGAATTTGCTGTCGTTGGAGGTGTGATTTTGATGGGGGCTATCGCTGATGAATTGTTCCTGCGACTGGCGGTTTTTGCTCGCTCAAGACGTCGCGGTGTAATCGAAAAAGATTCACGCATCGCCGAGCGGACTGCTCAGTGACGATGTCATTGTTTTGGGAAGTGGAGGGAGAGGAGATTCGACAATTCCCTTCACACGTCCCCAGAGCAATCCTGCTTCAACGATCATCCAGAACTGTAAGATGAGAATTCCCGCCCCAAATCCCAGCAACACATTTTGTTGCCAGACAGGATACAGACTCTCCGTTGAAAGCACATCTTTACGAAGAAGTTCCACCATACCCCAGCCGGGAATGACCAGCATGAAGATGGTGGGAATCGCGATTAACCATAACGGCAGATTGCGTCGTCTGAGATAAAATACAATGACCACCAAGGCTAGGCCTGCAAGGAGTTGATTGGTTGCTCCGAAGAGTGGCCAGAGAATCAAACCCCCTGTCCCGGGCACATTCCCCGGTGCTGGCAACATCGCGACAACGCCTCCCAGACAGACAGCGAGCAGGGTTGCATCGTATTTACCTCGGAATACCGGCAGACGCAGAGATGCAGCGAGTTCTTGAATGACGTACCGTTGAAGACGAGTCGCAGAGTCCATCGTTGTGGCAGCAAAAGTCGCCACCAACACCGCAATCAATCCTGCCCCGAGAGGCTTGTCGATTCCAATCACGAATAGAATGTTGGACCCACCCTGAATAAAAGCATTGAGTTGTTGCTTGAAACCGAATTGAGCATAAGCGCCCGCGGGTGGATAAAACTGTTGCCAAGCTGCTGAACCGGTCAGAAGTTCGCCTGTCTGGCTGTGAGAAATCCCCATTCCGACACCCGCCGTACATAAGAGGATGACGATCACCGCCAGTCCCCCCTCCAGCAGCATGGAACCATATCCGACGATTTTGGCATCGGTCTCTTTGGCCAACTGCTTGCTCGACGTCCCGCTTGAAACCAGACAATGAAATCCACTACAGGCACCGCAGGCGACTGTGATGAACAAGAACGGCCATAATGGTGGAGCGTCGGCGGGAAGGGACGTGTTCAACATCGGGGTGGTCGCGAATAAATCCAACTGATTGGTCAGTCCAGAGACAATCAGTCCTACAAAAACTAACCCCAGCGCGACAAAGAGTTGTTGGCTGTTAATGTAGTCACGAGGCTGTAACAAAATCCACACAGGCAATACTGAAGCCACTGCACAATACCCAAGTAATATGAACGTCCAGATCATCACTGGACTACCAAAGCTTCCCATCGCGGGAATTGAGGGCATCACGATCGGGAAGTGATAGACTCCCAGATAAACACACAGATACAAAACTGACACGCTCAAAATTGTCACAAAGAGTGCATTGCCGTGAAAGCGATGAGTGTACAATCCGAAACCGACTGCCAAAGGAAGAATAATCCAGGACGATAACACCGAACTGGGATACAGATTGAAGATGTTCGCAATCACCATCCCAAAAATCGCCAGTACAATCGTTAACGCTAAAAAGAGAATCGCCAGAAAGAGTATCTTTGCACGCGGATTGATCAATCGACCGGCGATATCACCGATCGTCTGTCCGCGATTTCGCAGAGAGATGACTAACGATCCCAGATCGTGAACGGCTCCGATGAAAATAGACCCCACAACAATCCACACAAGCGCAGGTAGCCAGCCCCAGTAGACAGCCAATGCTGGTCCGACGATTGGTCCTGTTCCTGCGATACTGGTGAAGTGATGCCCAAAAACGATCGACAAGGGAGTCGGAACAAAATCAATATCATCTCTGAGTTCCTGGCTGGGAACATTCGCATGCGCATTCAATCCAAACAGCCGCTTTGAGAGCCAACTGCCATAAGTAAAGTAAGCCAGGAACAGCAGTAGAAAAATGAAAAGGGCAAAAATGAGTGTGAGCATATTGAAAGAGCATTCACATGAAGGATCTGATGAAATCGGAATGGAACCGTTTGCCGATCAGAAATTACTGTCTCTGAAAACGATCAGGTCGTCAAGGACCAGATGATCGATGCATATGTTGTCTGTGTCCGACGTGACGTGGTCTCTGGAATCGTCTTTTGAAGAAGTCAAATTCAAAAACTCATTTTGCTAAGTGGTTGGCTCATTTTGTTGGTGTTGAAATTGAATTAAAAGGTACGACCAACACAGATTAACGTACGTTTTTGTCCACAGAAGAAAAATCTCTGAAGAGGGGTCTATTCGTTGTGCAATCCAGCCGAATCTAACCATGAACAGCATGGGTAATGTATTTGTTCTCAGGATGACTTTTTCGTCATCTTGTGAATGGTGAATACATCAATCGATCTCTCGGATTGCTTTTGTAGTTCCAAATAACAACGTGTGATCGAATTTCTCCTGCTCCAAGAAAAAGTCTGATTTCGAAACGATCTCAATCTTTGAAACTTGCGCGTTTCGAAAGTTGATTTCAGGTAGACGGCAGCAAACTCATCTCTGAAGATGGTTCGCCTCAACATCGCAGTCGGTCCCTGAGACCGGACGACTTACATTATCAATATCATTTTTGTCGATGGACTCGTAACGGAAATTAGAGGAGACGGTCATGCTCGTATTATCACGCCAGCGAGATGAAAGCATTATCATCGGTGATAATATCGTGATCACAGTCGTCGATATTCGTGGCGATAAAGTCCGTCTGGGCATCCAGGCTCCCACAGAAATTCCGGTGCATCGACAGGAAGTTTATGAAGCAATTCAGCGCGATGCTCAGGGAACAACTCCCACAAACATTAAGCCGATCGTCTAAATATCTCAGATCTTCTGATCCTCGATCAATAATGCCCTCATGACTGATACGATCAGTCAATTGCTTACAAATGGGCCGCACAGTCAGCACGACCGTCAGCGTCAACGCACTTTACGCACTCGTCGCATAGCAGTTGTCTTTCCCATGTCGCTTAAATTATCGGATATTCTTTTTTTCTCTAAAGCGACAAACCCCGATCGTCGATAGATCGAGATAGCTCTTTGCGCGGGAATTTTCGAATTCAATTCTTTGCGTCTTGACAGGGCTCTTTCATCTCTTCTGCAAGTCTCCTTTAGTGATCATCGATCGAGATCATTTGGGACGACTTTGACCCAGCAGAAAATTTGATCAGTCTCGAGCAAAAATCACAAACCAAACTTTATGACCCCCTCCGGGAAGCATCCCACACACGGATGAAACATCTGACTCACCCTCCTGTCAGGCACTAAACGAGTGTGGTTTAGTGGCAACCTCAGGATGTTCACAGAAAGGCTTTTGCCATGACGAGAATTAACACGAACGTCGCTTCCTTGCGAGGATTGCGAAGTTTGAACAAAGCCGGCGGCTTGCTTGATACGTCGCTGACACGTTTGTCGACCGGGTTGAAAATCAACTCAGGTAAAGATAACCCCTCCGGTCTGATCGCCAGCGAAACGCTGCGTTCTCAGATTTCTTCGATCGAACAATCGATTAAGAACTCTGGTCGGGCCAATAACGTGATCGCGACCGCCGATAGTGCACTCGGCGAGGTCGGGAACCTCCTCAATCAGGTTCGCGGACTGATTCAAGAAACCTTGAACAGTGGTGCGATTTCTCAATCGGAACGTGAGGCGAACCAGCTTCAAGTCGATGCCGCTTTGTCCGCTATCAACCGGATTTCTGCAAACACCTCGTTTGCCGGTGATAAGCTGATCGACGGATCAAAATCGTTCGTCACCCAGACAACCGCAGCCGATGCTGCCAAGTTTTCTGACTTCCAGATCAACGAAGCGTTGTTCTCAAACACCAATACAATCAAGATCGAAGCTTCGATCACTCGGGCAGCCGAGCGAGGCGAACTGCGATTCGTCGGTGCCTCACTCACAGAAAGTACAGCCGTTGAAATTGCTGGGGCAAAGGGAAGTCAGGTGATCTTCCTGGGATCATCGAGCACGAAATCAAATATTCGTGATTCGATCAATGCCATTTCAGACGTGACTGGTGTTTCTGCCAACTTCGATCCAGGTGCAGTGTTCACACTCGGTGCAGAACAAGGCTACGCCGATATCAACGGCGCTGCTATTTACGACACAGCCTCGATTGGAGCAACCACAACCGCCAGCATCACGTTGAACCGTGCAGCCGCTGGTACAGGTGGAACGACAGCCAGCCCCGATATTGCAGTCGTCTTCGCAGCCCAGTCAGCGACATTCGATTCGACAATCGTCACCGACGGCAGCGGCGGCTCAATCAGCCTGACCAAAGTCGGTGCAGGAAATACAGCGACCACTGCAAATCCTGATATTCGAATTCAGTTCGTCGCGACCGCTGGTACTCAAGAAAATTTGAGCATTTCCGATGGAAGTGGAAACACAATCAGCTTCAGTGCTGCAGTTTCTGGTAACAATGGAACAACAGCCGCTCCTGATGTTGCTATCAGCTTCGTGGCCCCTGCTGCAACAACTGATGAAACAACATTCTCTGACGGGAGTGCCAACACGATCAACTTCGCCCGAAAAGGTGGCGGGTTGGGCGGTACAACTGCAGTTCCAGATGTTCGAATTGTGTTTGCTGCCACAACAGCATTGACTCAGCAACTGGCTGTCTCGGTCAGTGCCGCGTCAACAGTGCGTACGATTACTGTTCACTTAGGAACAGATGGAACTGGTGCTGAGACTTCCGACTACGCTGCCATTATCGCGGCTATTCAGGGTAACGCCACCGCAACCTCTCTGGTCACAACGACCGCATCGTTGGGCACTGCACTGGGCTCAGCTCAAGCAACCACAACATTAACAGGTGCCGTCAACTCGGCCTTGTCTGTCACTGTGAGTGGAACGGGCACGAATCGTCAGATCACCGTCAATCTTGGTGCCGATGCAGATGGAACCGTCAGTTCAAGCTACGCTTCAATTATTGCAGCACTGCAAGCCAACTCAACAGCCAACTCGTTGGTGATCGCCACAACGTCAGCCGGAACCACAGTCGCAGCTTCGACTGGTGCAGCCGCAACGTTGACTGGTGCTACAAATATCGCTTTGGCTGTCACAATTTCTGCTGCCTCAACAGTACGCACGATTACCGTGAATCTGGGAGCCAGTGCCAATGGAACAGAAACCTCCAGCTACTCTGCGATTGTTTCTGCCCTCGCGGCGAACTCCACGATCAATTCGCTCGTGATTGCATCGACTGCATCCAGTGCCAGTGTGGCCGGTGCCGTCGCTACGACTCAACTGACCGGATCGACAGATTCTGCCATCGCGTTCTCTGTCAGCGGAACAGGAACATCGCTGCGAACCGTCACTGTGCATCTGGGAACCAGTGCCGCTGGTACTGTCACCTCCAGCTATAGTGCGATCGTCTCAGCCATTCGTGCAGACTCTACTGTTAGTACATTGTTGACTGCCACGACAAACAGCGGAGCGACTGTTGCTATCACCAGCAGCACCGCCACCACTCTGACCGGCGGTCGAGATGTCGGATCGCTCAAAGTCACCGATAACCGCAACAGCGGTAACGGTGGTTCAGTGGCGACACTTGGTGGAGAAGTCTTCGTCCGTGTGGCTGACTTTGCAACCGGAACTGCAACCGCCTCTCAAAGCGTGACGGCCTCAGTCAACGCAGAAACAGGCGATATCACCTTGAATATCCAACTGGCTAAAACAGCCGGTGTGGTGACGTCAACCATTGCAGATGTTTCGTCCTTCATTAATACCTCAACATCACCCGTCACAATCAACGGGTCGACAGTGGCCTTGAGTGAATTGATCACTTCGTCAACACGAGGTGATGCAACAACGAATCTGGCCTCTGCATCATCAGCCTCTCAACTTCTGGGTGGTAACGATGGAGCCAACAACAACCTGACCTTCTACGATGCCCGTGCTTACGGAACTCAAGGACAGGCCAACGTTGTCTTTGCCAACCCCAACACGGCTAACCAGTCGCTGTCGATCTCAGTCGCATCGACGAACACCTCAGACCACGTCATCACATTTAACCTCGCGACCGATGCCAATGGCAACGTGACGACAACCGCCGACGATATTCGTAACCTGCTGCAAACAGGAACGGATTCAGGGGCTGTTGCTGCTCGTGCACTGGTGACGCTGGAAGTTGAAGGCGATGGCTCAGAAGTCATCGGCGACGCTGTTGCCCAAGGATCTAAAGAAGTCGATATCGCCAGCCGAATTTTGAAGCTGCAATCTACGGACTTCGGAAGTGCAGCCTCTGTTCAACTTAACGTCATCGCAGGATCTTTCGAAACTGTCCGTACAGACAACGTTTCCAAGGCTTCTCGTGATATCGGTGCTGACCTGCAGGCTACGATCAACGGTCAGGTTGTCGAAACTCGCGGTCTGGAAGCCAAGATTCGTACCTCAACCCTGGATGCAGAGTTGACCTTCAACGAAGCCAACAACATCAACGGCCGTCGTGCCGTCATCACCATCACCGGCGGTGGATCGTTGTTCCAAATCGGTCAGCAGGCCAACGCCGCTGGTCAGGTTGGTATTGGTATCGAAGCGGTCAACACAGCCCGTCTGGGTGGTGTGAGCGGTAAGCTGTACGAACTGGGAACTGGCGGCGGTAAGAGCTTGCTCGATATCAGCCCAGATACACCAGGCTCCAGCTTGGTCAACATTGTCGAAGAGGCGATTAATCGCGTCTCGACTCTGCGAGGACGTCTGGGAGCTATCCAGCGGAACGTTATTGATACCAACGTCAACACGCTCGGTGTTGCTCTGGAAAACATCTCTGAAGCTCGTTCGGTGATCACCGATACCGACTTCGCTGAGACAACAGCAGATCTGACAAAAGCTCAGATTCTGAACCAGGCTGGTATCTCGGTTCTCTCGATTGCCAACCAAAACCCACAACAGGTCTTGAGTCTTCTCGGTTAAGACCTAAATTAATAAACTCTGCTGCTCAGGCAGCAAAGTGAATCCAGGCACCGCTTCAAGTTTCTTGAGGCGGTGCTTTTTTATTGGTAGCAGAAACAGAACGCGTTCTGAACTTGGAAAGACTTTCGGCGATGTTGGCTTCAAACCCATGCTGCGTTGGTAAGTAATACGACTTGGGGACCGTCAAGTAGTCCTGGCTGACCCAGCCGTCTTCAGCATCGTGTGGGTATTGATAATTGTCTCCATGTCCAAGCTGCTTGGCGCCGTGATAATGTCGATCACGAAGATGAGTAGGAACCGGCTGAACGCTCTGGTTTTGCACATCCTCTTTGGCCTGTTGCCAGGCTTTATAAGAGGCATTGGATTTCGGAGCAGATGCCAAATAAGTCACCACGTGCGCCAGAGGAATCTGACATTCTGGAAGTCCCAGCATCTCGACAGATTGAGCCGCCGCGACGGCTAAGACGAGAGCATGGGGATCAGCGTTTCCAATATCTTCTGAAGCAGAAATCATCAGCCTTCTGGCGATGAAGCGAGGCTCCTCACCTGCTTCCAGCATGCGCGTCATCCAATAAATGGCGGCATCGGGATCAGTTCCACGAATACTCTTGATCAGTGCCGATGCAGCATCATAATGCTCATCACCATTTCGATCGTAGCGAATTGCTTTCTTTTGAATCGAGGCTTCTGCTGTTGCGAGGGTAACACGGGTCTGGTGGAGATCGTGTGCTGAAAGGACGGCAATTTCTAAACTGTTCAAGGCCCGCCGTGCATCACCATCACTGACATCAGCCAGAAATGTCAATGCGTCATCATCAAGAGGCATCTTGTAATTTGCCAGACCACGTCTATCATCGGCCATAGCCCGAATTAGAAGTTTTTTCATCTCTTCAGTTGTGATCGGTTTGAATTCAAAAATCTGGCTTCTGCTGATCAGCGCTGGCACGAGAGAAAAGAACGGATTTTGAGTCGTTGCTCCAATTAAAGAGATGACGCCCCGCTCGGTGTCGGGCAACAGAAAATCTTGTTGAGTCTTATTAAAATGATGTAACTCATCAATAAAGAGAATCGTTTTCTGACCTGAGTGATCAAGATGGTCTCGAGCGCGTTGTAATTCTTCTCTTAACTCTTTGATGCCACAATTGACAGCGTTGAAACTACGAAACTGGGCGCCCGTCTGTTGATTGATCAATTCCGCCAGAGACGTTTTCCCGGTTCCTGGTGGTCCATAAAAAATGACCGACTGCAAACGATTTGTAGACAGCAAGCGACGAAACAAAGAACCATCATGTAAAAAATGTGATTGGCCAGCAACGTCATCCAGGTAGCGAGGTCTCATCCGGGCTGCGAGTGGCAATGCCTGCTGTCGATGAGTTTCCTGCTGACGATCAAAAAGTCCGGCCATTCATAACCTGTCAACAAGTTGTCCCAGAGAAAACCGGTTTGATATCGTTCATGCTGTATTGGGCTGATGGGACGATTTGAGGACGGGGCGCAATAAAAAACCTCCGCAAGTGCCGGTCAGGCGAAAATGTACGAACCCGCTCTAAAGCGAGGTGGGAACGTCCCCAATAGAATGCTGACTCCTCATAAAAAGCAAGGAGGTCCGTCTCTACTGGAATTCGTCCCCTTCGTTGAACTGTAGGGTCGACAATTGCTTGCCCGCGTTCGTGCATCGCAGAGGTTAACTCATCATTGAGTGATCAGTCACAGAAATCAAGTCGTGATTCGATGAAAATCCCATGAAATAGACATCGATGATTCGCTTTCCGATCACATTTTTGCAGTGACCTCGTCATGACGATTCAAGGATTACTGCCCATGCGGATGACCAGACTAGACATCGTCATGGCTCAGAACTTCGAGTTCTTTCGTATTGCGTTCCAGGGCCAGAATTTGCGTATGATGGTCACCAGTCAATGGGCAGATCGAGACAAACGGAATCACATGTCGCCCATTGGGCAACGAGTATTTCACAGAAAATGATCCGTCTTCGCGCAACTGTACCGGTTCTCCATGGACACTCAGGCTAGATCCAGGTTGTGAGATGCCGTGGATGGTGACTTCAGCATCCAGCCGAAAACGATACTCACCGAAATCGCGATCCTGGGCACTTTTTTGAGTCCCATAAGCAAGTTTGAGGGGATCTGATTTTTGGGTATTAAATTCACCAATCCTCCAGACATTCGAATCCCCAACACGATACTCTTTATGACGTGTCTGATTGTGCGTCTGCGGGATCGCTGCGCGCTCGAGGCTACCCTGTGCCCCTGGTTTAGGTGTCTGAACGATGCCGCTTTTGGCAAGTGAGAAAAATCTTCCACTCGGCGCTAGATACCCCAGGACAAACTGATATCGACTACCAGGCTTTTCAATTTGGAGAAACCACGAGTCGGAGTCTCCAAAAATCTCAATGTCACGCGTGCGGTTGAGGCGATCGCTATCATTTTGATCGGCGAGTAATTCAAATGTCCTCAGGATCGGTGTGGATCTTAACCATTCCGATGACAAGGCACTTTCCGCGCGGGAGAGGGTTTTGCTACTCAATTCCCATGCCAGTTGCACCCAGTAGCAATTGCAAACTTCGGCTCGCAGAGAATCATCCAATTGTCGCGGACTAGACGATTTCATCTGACGATTTTTGTGTCGCGTTCCGGAGAGAATTCCGCGTTCGACAGTCGCGGATGTGGGATGTTTTTGAGAAAGCCCGTTATGCTTTGGGTTGGAATCAGCTTTAGTGTTTTTAGAAGTCGACCGTCTTAATTTCTTCACAAGAACAGAGACAAGATCTTCTTTCCGCATGGAATGCCACCCTTGCACTCCCTGGTTTCTCGCCAAATCTGCCAGTTGTTTGCGTGTTTGAAGTTTGAGTTCCTGTGTCGTCATGTAACGCTCCTAAAGTGAACTGGCCAACAGCGAATTGCAGGCTCAGTAGGTGGGAGTCGTCCATGACAATAATTATGGGAGACACAGCCAAATCAGGCAGTGTGACTTGAGGGTTGTTGATAATTGAACTGTATTAAGGGAAATCTTGAGAGTTTCGAGTCAGGAAAAATTGTTCTCATCATTCTCTGCGGGAATACAAAGAACTGTTGATATTAAACAGTAAACTCCATCATTGGAGAACAAACTTTATTGTTAAGTTCACTATATTAGTGAATAATGTTCTTCTTAATAAACCACATCTGATGCTATCGGCGAATACTCAAAGTGACAAGATCACTTTCAGCATGATTTGTTAACAGTTGTCCTTCAAAGCACTTATGGAAAGTGATTTTCTACTCTTACCTGATCTTCGCAAATCCAGCAAAGCCGAAATCTGGTTGCATCGCCAATGAAGCATTGAATCACGAATCGCGAGTTTTCAAATGAATGATTCCCCCTCAGATGATCAATCTGATTCGACAAGACATGAACAAAAACTACGTCAGCTCCGCGCTCAACTTTCTGGATTGGAAAATTTGCAGGCCGATTCGCATGCCTCGAGTTCAAAGCCCTTGACGTCCTCTGTTCGCCCCTCGAGCCCCATCTCCGAGGAGGATTCTCAAGAACAATCGCGTGCAGCAATTTCGACAGGATTTGAAGTTTATAGCCAGGTGCTGACCGCTGCCCTGATGATGGCGATTCCCGCCGCAGCAGGTTATTGGATTGATACGCAATGGAACTTAATGTTGCTGGGGCCGATTGGAATTGTTGTTGGCATTGCAGGTGGAGTGATGTATCTGGTCCGCAAGACGAAATCCCACTGATCAAAGGGCCTCCGCCATGAAATCGAAACGGATTAAAGCCATTTGCAGTATGTTCGCACAAGAATGTGACAATTTGTCACAGAATAGTCGTTGTTCTTCGATCAGCTCATTTGTTACTTTGCTCGCGTTGAATTCAAACTGGGACCATCTCTTTTTGCGGTGGCTTCAAACTTCGCAATCACAACACGTTTTCGCAAGTAATTCAATGACGTGTCCTGGTGCTGCCTCATGGTGGTGCAGGGCACTTTGACATTTTCATGCAGAGTGTGTTGAAACGACAATCTCCTGACTATTTTATTTTGTCAGCGCATCAAGTTCTGCAAGTAAATGCAAACAGGGGAGACTCACGACGTAGGAAGTAAGGGTTCGCCTGCGACTCCTGAAACAAGTTGGTTACATGAAATTGACGCATGAATAAAACGCCCTTGTTGTTACAGAAGCTTCCTTTGTTGGGGCTTTTATTTGCGGGAATGGTGGTGATTTCAAGTGTGGTTATCTTCGCATGGCAGTGGCGTTATGGTTCGGCGGGGTTTTGGGTGGGGATACTAATCTCAGCGATCTGCTGTGGATCAGTGGTCGCCAATCAATTCCTGGGTTATTTCATGGGTAACCGAATTGATCCGGTCTCAAGAAGTTATTTGCAAATTGGATTGCGCGTGAGCTGGATTGGGGCGGGTGTTTTGCTGACAAACTGGCTTTGGCCCTTGTCAACAAAACTCGATTCTGCACGGGGCTTTGCTCTGTGTTACGTTTTGGTTCTCG
>JBGSVC010000389.1:0-5659 GCA_041753175.1 Planctomycetaceae bacterium | reverse complement strand
CACGGCTTTGACTTCCCAGCCTTGTCGATAAAAATTGCCCGCCAATCCCAGGTAGCCACGACCTTTCATCGAAAAGTTGATTTGTGGGTATTGCAGCCTCAGATCGCAAACTTCTTTGACATCGCAGTCATCGCAGCGATACAACACGACATTGTTTAATTCAGGGCTGGCAAACAAATCTCGAATGACCCACACCGGCACTCCCTGACGCGGATAATATACCGTTTGAATCCGGGGGAGCAGTCGCAGATATTCAACAGTCTCTTTGTCAAACTTGCGGACGTTCATCAAGTCCGCTTTTTGGTAGGGGGGCAGATATCCATTACAACTGGCCAGCGTATCCCAAAACCCATCGGGAACAAACGTTTTTGCCCGTGTGAGCACGGCACCCTCTGACTGAAGTCGGTACGCCGCATATTCCTGACGCAGCGTTGGATAAGTTACGATCAGCAGCAATAGACCGGTCAACATCAGCACACCCAAAGGAATCCGCCACGTCGCCCGACGCTTTGTTTTGGGGTTTAATTCTTCAGCAGTATCGCAATCGTCAAAATAAATTGTGGACATCTTGGACCCGAACCCAATTCATCATGATGACCATCGACAGGCGACTACTTAGCGGAGCCGAAACATAACGTGATCCGCCACTCAAAAACCCTGTCTTTAAATCAATCTTGCTCAGACTCATCCGCTTCACGCAAGCCGATCAGTCATGTTAAAAGGCAACGTGAGTATAACAACTGATCTTACCAATTCGATTCTTAGAATTTCAAAAAAACGCTCATTTTCTGGAAATTGTTCACCTATTCCAGATAACAAACGGTCATTTGGCCCCTCGAAAGATGAAAAAGACCGCCCCTACCATGCATAAACCTGCATACACGTAGTTCAGCGACGGCTTTTCTTTCAGGTAATACATCGCGAATGGGACAAATACCAACAACGTGATCACTTCCTGGATAATTTTCAATTGAGCCACCGAGAAGACCTGGTGTCCTGTTCGATTGGCCGGCACCTGCAGCAAATACTCAAATAATGCGATTCCCCAACTCACCAGCGCCGCCACATACCACGACCGATGTTCCAGACTTTTCAAATGCCCGTACCAGGCAAAGGTCATAAAAATATTGCTGCACACCAGCCCGATCAGACACCAAAATGTCGGCGACATAAAACGCTTTCCTGTTAAGAATCTCCTTTGAGTCGATGACCATCTTATCAGAGTGTCGATTTTCCGAAACAGCGACGCGGTGTGTGAGTCGCGTGGCGAGAAAACAGTCCGTTTTGCGCATCGACCTCCAAGATAAATAGTTTGGTTTTCACTTGTTCAACGGACTGTTATCGACGCCCCGCCTTCTTTGTGGCCCGCGACGAGATCGCTCGCCTGATCGCCTCCTGAACCGACATTGGCGTAATCTGAAACTTTTGCTGTGCCTGTGGGTGAGTGACGATTGTTGGATTCTTCAAGCCTTCAATCAGGTGACGCCCCACATCTGCTGTTGCAGGTGTCACCAGCCCCAACCACAAACTTGATAAATACGGCGTCAGTAACGGGATTGTGATCAGAAATCGTTTCAACCCACGCAGATCTGCATAGGCCCGAATCAGATCTCCGTAGGTGAGCACCTGAGGGTTCCCGATTTCAACGATCAGACTCTCTTCAAGCGGTATTTCCCTGGCCGCAAGGAGATAGTCCAGCACATCATCGACGGCAATGGGCTGCGTCGGGGTGGATAGCCATTTGGGACACAGCATGACTGGCAGTCGATCCGTCAACGCGCGCAGGGTATCAAACGACAGACTTCCGTCTCCGATAATCACGGACGCCCGAAATTCAATCGTCGGGATCGCCGAGGATCGCAGGATCTCGCCGACCTCATGACGACTTTTCAAATGGTCGGACAGATGAGGATCGTCATCGCGCCCCAAACCTCCCAGATAAATGATCCGTTTGACACCCGCTGCCTGCGCGGCCTTTAGAAAATTTCTCGCGGCTTTCCGATCTGTTTCGACAAAATCCGCCCCCACCCCCATGCCGTGAATCAGGTAATAGGCTGTCTGAATCCCTTCGAACGCCTTGGCCAGCGTTTCCGCCTGCGTGACATCTCCTGTCACTAATTCCACGTGACTGGAATCGTTAGTCAGACCTTTTTTATCGGCCAGTTTCTGGGGGTCGCGTGCCATACAACGCACGGGGATACCTTGTGCGAGCAGTTGATCCAGCAATAGCCCACCGACATATCCCGTGCCTCCGGTCAACAGCACGCGCGTTTGTGTTGAATGCCCCGTTTCGTGTTCCAGTTCCATCGGAGCCAGCTCTTTTCCATGATTAAAGGGTTCCATAATCTCTTGTTGCCACCGCACGACACCATTTCACTAGCCTTATCGTTGCATTGGCTTGCCAGTGCAAGCTCATGCTCTGAATTCTTTCGCGATCCAGTTTCGAGAACATTTCGTTAGTTATTTGCTCTCTTTGCGGTCAAGGCTTTAATCTAGCAATGACGATACCCATCTGACGGCAAATTGTAGACCGTCAGTACAAATTTCAGGGTGACCATTATTCATGATCCTGCTGAGAGCCCCGACAGCCACACAAATCGATGCGTTTTTGGCTCAGCAGCAAGCCCAGGGACTCTCGTACACCGAAGTTGGCGCCACGGCGATTCGACCCCCGGAAAAATATGTCGTTGACCACACACGCGTTAAACTGGGCCACGGCGAAGATGTGTTTCAAGCCGGGGTCAAAGCTCTCCAGAACTGGGAACAATTTCGCTTCGGCTGGCTCGTGGCCGAACCTCGAATAACACCGTTGGAAGTCGGGCAGTCGATCGCCATCATCGCAAAAATGTTTGGCCTTTACTGGATGAATGCCTGTCGAATCGTCTACACCGTGCCCGAGACTCAGGTCTCGGGCTCCAACCAACAAACTGTGATCATCAAACAATTCGGGTTTGCCTATGGAACGTTTGACGATCATGTTGGGACCGGTGAAGAACGGTTTTTGCTCGAAATGGATGAGCAGGGCGCAGTGTATTATGATGTCATGGCATTTTCTCGCCCTCACTCCCGACTGGCCCGTGTTGGTTATCCCGTGATGCGCAGGATTCAGAAATCCTTCGGTCAACGTTCTGCGCAACGCATGCTCGAAGTTGTCAAGAAACAGGCAGACGTTGAAGCCTGATGTCAATTTCCCGATCGACATAGCTCCATTCAGCGGTTTCACGCAATCGACGCAGGAGTTCGTCAAAAGCCGGCTCGTCTTGGGGTGCGAACTCAAACCACGTCAAGAAATCAAAGGGCTCACCCAGATCGCGACTGTGATGCAAGCGACGGGCGATGGCGGGCAGATAATCCATCCCGATCGAAGTATGGCGTGACTGTTCTTCAAACAGTGCGCGTCTGTGGTCTTGAGCCAGATCCCACCATGCCTGTGATTTTCGAATCGGGATCAGCGACGCACACGTTGACTCGACTCTTCCTAACCCTGCCTGTCGCGCCACCAACTGCTCCTTCTCGTGGGCAGTCGAATAACGCGTGTGGCTGGTGACTCCTTTCAACACCCAACAGCTTGTTGCATCTGGTTCGACAAATGCCCCTACAACGTCAATCCTTTGCGGCATCTTCAAACTTTCGCCCACGAGAGTTTGAAGACCTGTGACCTCCCAGGAGGTCAGGCAATCAGGACGCTGCTCACTCTCCCGTGAAGCCAACCCGATAAATGAGTATCCACATTTCTCACGAAACGACATGAACCCCCCACTTGAAAAACTGTGATGAACCGGCGATCCCTATCAGCAGATCGTCGGTCCAGACGGCCAGCGCGACAACACGACATTAACACCTGTGTAGAGAAAAGACAAAAATCCGCGTCTTGGTTTGATCATTTCTCGGTTTGCTCTTTATTGGCTGACAATTTCCATTCCACTGGTTGATCTTCCAGCCGAGGCTGCGAAGAATCGTCACAGGGACGACACCAGTGACTCGTCACTGTCAGTCACGTTTCCAATCAACCCCGCGCTCAATTGGGAGAAATCCGCATGTTTCATCGTCGTCAAATTCAACAAGCCGCGTTTTCATTTGCGATCGCCTTCATGCTGGCAGCGGGTAGCCTGCCCTCTGCCCAGGCTCAGGTGATCAGTCGCAATAATCCGTATCGCAGTTTCAATGTCTCGGGAATTAATTACGGTTCCGTGCAGTGGCAGAAAGCCCACGGCGGTTTTGGAAGTTCCCAGCGCTCTTACACACGGAGCTATCAGCGTCGGTGGTTTCGTCGGTAATGCGACATTTCAGCTCACTGAAGATCACGAGGCGTTAAAATACTGTCGCCGCGATTTCCTGAACCTCATTGGGACCAGCGGCTGCGATTTGGGCTTTGGTGATATTGCCCCCGGTCGAGAGTGTGACCTCCGTCAATTCGATGGCCCACTCTGGCATGCCTACCTGTTTCATTTGAGCCAGTGTCTGACGAAAGTCATACGCGACACGGCGCAGTTCAATCCGGCCATGTTCGATGACTGCATACGACGCCTCCGGATTTCCATCTCGAGGTTGTCCGACACTTCCCGGATTGAGCACCTGGGTTTGACCAACCTCAATGAGATATGGTTGATGTGTATGGCCGACGATGAGCAGATCCGGCGTGAGGTCTTGCAAACGGGATTTCCACGCCTCCGGATCGGGACCAAGATATTCATCCATCGGATCTTTGGGAGTTGCGTGCACCATATGAATGTCGCGCCCATCGAGCGAAAATGTCTGACTGACGGGCAAACGGCCGAGGATTTTCAATTCTCGCGTCGAAAGAGCCTTCCAATGATAGGGGCGGGTGATGCAGGCTAATTTGCGAAACCCCGAAAGCGATCCCGGCAAGATGCGCTGCGCGACGGCATGATCGTGATTCCCTCGGACAGCATAATCGACTTTCGATGTCAGCCAGTTCACACAGGGGACCGGATCGGTCAAATAGTCGACCAGATCACCGACAAACAGGCAGGCTTCGAACGTCTCGCGCTCTAACACCGCCTCAAGCGCTGGCCAATTGGAATGCACATCTGCGACCACAAGGATTTTCATCTCTTCAAGCTAGCCAGACCATTTTCGAAGTGCAAGATGCCAATTGTGTTTTTTTTCTCGATCTCTGTCGTCTGGTCAATAACGGGCGAATTTAATAGAGACTGGTTGACTCCAGGACCATTTTGAGGGTCTAATACACTCACAAGCCATTGACTGGAATGAAGATATCGTCGCCTCGATGATTCGTTTGGCTTATTGGTTTGTCATTGCTCTGTGCCAGGATTCCTTTTCAATTAAGATTGAGGGACGGGTCTTGGCATCGCAGGGCGTATTTTCTGATCGTCACCGGAAACTTATGTCAGTCGAGGGCATCGTGCAGCCGTGCCACTCGTATCGTGTTGTTATCAGGAAGGCAGTTATCGTGTCCGTTCAACCCGCACCCGACCAACTCCAGCGCATGACCTTGCGTGAGAAGTTGACAGAAATCGATCGACTCTCCCGAGAGTTAAACGAACACATCGAACACGGTTTTATTCCCAAAGTTAAAGAACTATCGAAAGTCGCCCGCAAAGGTCGGGGAAGCGATCCAGAGAGTGCAGTGACTGACCGCACGATCCGCGACACGGCCTCTCAAGTGATTGCCAGC
>JBGSVC010000388.1:0-11158 GCA_041753175.1 Planctomycetaceae bacterium | reverse complement strand
GCGAAAGTCGACGAGCAGGGGCTTCGGATCGAATCGCTGCAAGACCTCAAAGATATTTAGGGAGTCGCTGAGTACGAAAAGTTTCTGCAGGCGATCCAATCATTGAATCAACAGTTTGCCCAGGATCTTCTACGTGAACTCGATGAAGAGCAAGCCGAGGCGCTGAATTCATCGCTGGTCGATCTGCTGGGAGTACCGGCGTCGACAAACATGGGCCTGCTCGACGATCTGCAGATCGATCAGGCTGCCATGGCCAGTCTTCAATCCGAGTTGCATGCTCAGCAGTTTGACATCCTCAAAAAACTACTTGCGTCCGAGACGACCCTCGACGCCGCTCGCCAAACACTCAATTCATTGTTGGACAACCGCGACCAGCAGGCGCAGGCAGTCGCACCGCCACAGGCTCAGGAAATTCTGCAATCATCCCTCCAAAAGCGACAACAGAATTTACAACAGCTCACAGGCAAGACCGATTCTTCAACATCACCTTCCGACGAAGTCCCCTCAGAGAAAACGACTTCCACGAAACGGTCCACACCCTTCACGCCCCCACCACTTCAGACCGAAACAGACTATGTGCTCATCTCGATGATCGCGGCGATTGTCTTGATTGTTGTCGGCGCACTGGGCCATTTTGCAGGTCTGTTCAAATTACTGATGGGCCTCTTCACTGCCCGGCCCTCTCAGAAAAAGGGAACAAGGGCATCGAAAAAACTCAAACATGTTCATCGCCTTGAAGTCGGTCCCGACAAGGCTTTTACCACGATTAAAGATGCTCTTCTTGAAACCATCAACCATCCTTTTCTTGACGACGGCAAAACCCCCTGGCAGCAATACCGCATCACCATCTCCCCAGGCGTTTATCAGGAAAACATCTATCTCGACAGTAGTTATCCTGCGGGGATTTATTTGGCCGCAGAACTTCCCGGCCAGGTGACGATCATCGGCGACGGTTCCAAGCCGGTCTTTGACATCAATGGTGTCTCAGACATGACTTTGGATGGCCTGATCATCGATGGTGAAGCCGCTCCAACCGTTGTGCAACTGCGAGACCTGACCACAACTGCTCGAATCACACAGACGATCATCACAGGTTTCAAGCAATTCGGATTGCGGATTTCATCTCATGAAACCGAAGGCCGTTTCGAGTTGAAACTTGATGAAACGCTCTTTTTGTCAGCAATCCTGGAGACAACCGGAATGTTCCTGGATTACGGGAATTTCGAGCACTCCTCCTTAATCATGCATCAATGTCGATTTCATGGCCCGATGAAAGTCGGCGTGCAGTTTCGAGGAACTCTTCACGAGACGATCATTTCGGAAACGCTTTTTGCATTCGTGGGACAGGCGCTCAGCCTCGCCGGGACGGCTCCCCCCTTTCAATCGATGGTCCTCACCAATAACACGTTTTATCAATGTCAATCACCACTGTATTTCCGCAGAGCCGACATGCTTTTGCCCGGTTCTCGCGAAGTCCTGCTCTTTAACAATCTTTTTGCGGAGTCTGAACTGGCCGACGTTCAGATTTCGACCTCCGTTGATGCCGAAACCCAGGAATCGCTGTTCGAATTCCTGCATGCCCACAGCGCCGGCAATCTGACCGATCGCGGACAGGCCAACGATTTTGCACAAGGGTATCTAACTCTCAACGACAAAGCCGGGAAACTGGTCGATCAGTTCAAATTCAAGTCCATTGATATCGAAGAGCCAGAGTTTTTGATGCCCACTCCAGATGCCCAGCAACGTCAGGCCTGGTCGAGAAACAGCCGATCCCGCAAATTGACACAGCCTTACGTCGGTGCGCTGGGGCCAAGGTCCGTTGTCAAATCATTCGTCGAAGAGCAAGTCTGACACAATCAATTTCCATTTTTGGTCCACAAGTTTAACATTGCTGAACAAATGGTGGCATTCAGGGCTTCCTGACTTCCATCCACGTGATGTCAATTTACAACCTTCCCTCGCTTGAGTTTCGGCCAGACTTTTGAGACGCTATACTCGTGTGCGTGAACCTCTCTGCGCGACAAGTCTTTGTCGTCCGAGCATCCCTTACTTCTGACACCACGTTAATTGCTGATAATGATCCATGGATAAAAACGAAACATCAGGCAGCGACACCTTTGATCTGGATAAGCTCAACACTCTCATCGAGATGATGGAAAAACACGGTCTGACCGAAGTTCATCTCCGCAAAGGCAACGAGCAATGGCGATTGCGACGCGGTCCTCAAGAGGTCATGTCGATGGTCCCAGGCAGCTATGCCCCGCAGATGGCCCCTCCACAACCCTCGGCGTCTGCTGTCAGTCCTCACGCCAGTGTGGCCCCGGCGCCAGTCGCTGCCGATGCCGGGGGAATTCAAATCAAGAGTCCGACAGTCGGCACCTTCTATTCAGCGCGCTCGCCCGGCGATCCCCCATTTGTCAAAGTTGGAGATTCCGTCTCCGCCTCGACGATCGTCTGTTTGATCGAAGCCATGAAAGTCTTTAATGAAATTCCTGCGGAAATCTCTGGCGTTGTGTCAAAGATTCTTGTCAAAAACGGTGATTCGGTTGATTTTGGACAACCTCTCTTTGAACTCAAATAAGCTTAGGCCCAGAAGGTTTCGCCGATCTTCTCTATCGGCATGGCTGTGTGTTCAATTGGCACACTCCGCAACGGGCCTCTCGGCCCTCACCTGAATCAGCCATGTTTTCTCCAATGCCTTACAACTCAAACCCTGCAAACCGACATCCTATGTTTCAACGTATTCTGATAGCCAATCGTGGTGAAATTGCACTTCGCATCCTGCGGGCCTGCCGAGAGATGGGCATCGAAACGGTTTGCGTTTTCAGCGAAGCCGATCGTGGTGCCCACTACCTGGAATTGGCCAACGAAAAATTCTGTATTGGGAAAGCGCCCGGCAGCGAAAGCTACCTGCTCATCGATCGCATTATTTCTGCCGCAGAAATCGGAAACGTCCAGGCGATACACCCTGGCTACGGGTTTCTTTCCGAGAACTCTCATTTTGCAGAAGTCTGCAAGGAATGCAGCATCACGTTCATCGGCCCCTCTCATGAAGCCATGGAGAAGCTGGGAGATAAAGTCTCTGCTAAAAAAATCGCCCAGGAAGCAAAAGTTGCTCTTGTCCCAGGCAGCGATGGTCTGATTGTCGATGAAGCCCAGGCTCTTGAAGTCGCCAATCGCATTGGCTATCCGGTCTTGATCAAGGCGACCGCTGGCGGAGGCGGAAAGGGGATGCGTGTCGCACGAAACGATATCACCCTCAAGTCAGGACTCTCCTCAGCGCGACAAGAAGCTGAAAAAGCATTCAAAAATGCGGGCGTCTATCTCGAAAAATACATTGAAAACCCCAGACACGTGGAAGTCCAGATCATCGCCGACCATCACGGCAATGTCTGCCACCTCTGGGAGCGCGATTGCTCGACACAGCGACGTCACCAAAAACTGATCGAAGAAAGCCCGGCTCCCAATCTTCCCCGTGCTGTCCGCGAAGATATCTGTAAAGCGGCTGTTCGATTGGCAAAATCAGCAGGCTACTACAACGCAGGTACGGTCGAATTCATCGTCGATCCCGACAATAATTTTTACTTTATCGAAGTCAACGCCCGCATTCAGGTCGAACATCCCGTGACAGAATTGGTGACGGGCATCGATCTGATCAAACAGCAAATTCGCGTCGCCGCCGGCGAACCTCTCCCGTTCAAGCAAAAACAAATTGAAACCGCCGGCCACGCGATTGAAATCCGCATCAACGCCGAAGATCCCGACAACGGCTATCGTCCCTGCCCTGGTCGAATTACGAAACTGCGACTGCCAGGTGGCCCCGGAGTGCGATTTGATTCACACATCCACGAAGGCTACATGATCGGCCCCTACTATGATTCGATGATCGGAAAATTGATCGTGCATCGACCGACTCGCGAAGATGCGATTGCCTGTGCCCGCCGAGCACTTGATGAATTTGTGATCGAAGGCATCAAGACCACAATTCCCCTGGCCAAAAAAATCCTGCAACACACCAACTTCACCGAAGGCAAAATGGACACCACCTTCGTCGAACGCACCTGGTAACTGCTCTTGAGAGCGACGCTGTTGCCAACGCACAATTTTCCATGTTCAACGTCATGGACTGGCCCTCCCTTCAAAGCATCCCGCATGCTTCCACAATTTCAACGTAAGCCTCCTGAATTGGAATTCACGACGGCATTCGCTAAACTCACTGGTGAACCCCTCACTTATCTTTTTGACATCATCTCAGGAATGAATTGACATGAAAGTTGGCATCCTTACTGGTGGTGGAGACTGCCCCGGACTGAATGCGGTTATCCGTGGCGTCACGCGCGTGATCTGTAACAATGGTGGCGAAGTGCTGGGACTGCTCGAAGGCTGGCGGGGCGCTATTCAAGGCAACACCATGCCTCTGACCATCGACAACACCGACGACATCATCGGCAAAGGCGGAACGATCCTCGGCTCGTCTCGGACCAATCCGTTCAAAGACGAAAAACAGGTCGATGCCGTCTGTGAAACCTTCAAAAAACTCGGACTCGATGCCCTGGTCGCCATCGGAGGCGACGACACCCTCGGCGTGGCCTCAAAACTTTACTACGAACGCGGGCTGGCAACCATTGGCTGCCCGAAAACCATCGACAACGACCTGTCTGCTACCGATCAGACCTTCGGCTTTGATACCTGTATCAACATCGTGACGGAAGCCATCGACCGCCTCCGCACGACCGCAGAATCACACCGACGTATCATCGTTGTCGAAGTCATGGGACGACACGCCGGCTGGATTACCTGCTACTCGGCCATCGCCAGTGCCGCGGATTATTTCCTTGTTCCCGAACGCGAAGTCGACCTCGCCGAGATGTGTGATGTCCTCAAGAATCGACGTGCTGGCGGGAAGAAGTACGGTATCGTCGTTGCTTCCGAAGGGGCAAAAATCAAAGGCGGCATGGTCACTTCGTCCGGCGAACTCGATGACTTCGGCCACGTCAAACTTGGTGGCGTCGGCGAAGTACTCGCCAAGCATATTCAGGATAAAACCGGCATCGAAACACGCTCCGTCACATTAGGGCACCTCCAACGTGGCGGTTCTCCGTCTGCCTTCGATCGCGTTCTCGGAACACGATTGGGAGTCCACGCTGGTCATCTGGTCCTGGAGAAAAACTTCGGCAAAATGGTCGCGATGCGCGGGACGCAGATTGTCCCCGTTGACCTCAAAGACGCCGTCAACAAAATGCGTGAGCTTGAAGACTCGTTCTTCGAAGAAGCCAGCGAATTCATCCGATAACCGGTGATCGAGTTAATTCTAATCACAACAGAAGCGTTTCCTGCGGGATACGCTTCTGTTTTTTATTGACGCGGCCAGATTTCGAGTCACTCCAGCGAATCAGAACGCATAGTTCCGCGTCTTCAATGTGACGTCGAGCATCGGGAGCAGCCTGACACTATCGGCAGACAGCACATGGAAATGCCCTACCCGGCCTTACTCGACCTGCTTATACTCAAGGGCGAATTCTGTATTAACGGTCGTCCCTTTTTCCGATGAGAACACGATGCCCGAACTGCCCGATTGGATCGCCGATGGACGAGGTCGCACGCCGGAATTGTTGTGGAGCTTTCGAACGGATGCACCCATTGTCGATGTCGTATTAACGCGAGAATCAGGCGAAGCCATTATCACTGATGAGATTGGTGGCATCTACCGTGTCAACTCACAGGGGAAGCTTGCCGGGATCACGCGGTTCCCGCAAAAACTGCGACTTTTCGCCTGGAGCGACGACGGCAAGTTCGGAGTAGGGGTGATCTCTAAAAATGTCCTCGTAAGATTTGATCGTAACTTCTCCACGCTCTGGGAAGTCGAACTTTCTGCCAACTGCAACGCTCTGGCGATTGATCCCTATGGACAATTCACTGCTGTTGGTTTTGAAGATTCCGGGAATCTGATTCTTGATCCCTTTCATCAAAAAGTCGGCTTGTTTCAGACGATGCGTCCGGTCAGGTTTTTGCACTTCGTGCAGGATGAACCGGCGGTGATTTGTGCCGCTGAACATGGCATGCTTTCCTGCTTCGATCTGGTCGGCAAAAACATCTGGGATGAGAAGTTATGGTCCAACGCCGGCGACATGGCGCTTTCGCCGCTCAATCATCAAATCTGGATGGCAGGCTTCCTGCACGGCCTTCAGCTTTATGGCTACAACGGGGAAACGCAAGGCTCGTATCTGGTCGAAGGGAGCGTTTCGAAAATTGCTGTCAGTGGAAAAGGAAACCTCTTCGCTGCGTATACCTTGGAAAAACAGATTCTCTGGATGGACAGCGACAGCGAACTCTTATGGCAGGCGAGCGTTCCGTTTGACGTTCAATCCATCCACGTGGACATCCTCGGACGATCATTGCTGATTGTCGATCCGGTGGGAATTGTGTACGCCATTGGTTGGTAACAAATGTCCATTCCGTCAAGTCTATTTGTGGCGAATGTATTGATTTTGTTATTTAACCCAAAATTCCCATAATGTCGATTTTTCTTCCTACAACTCCTGATACAGTATTTCCAGTAAAGCTGGGCAAAGTTGCCTACGCACATTAATTTCATCGTTTTGTGGGAGAGATCGAGAATGTTAACAGCTCTGAGAAATGCAACCGTGGTCAAAATGGCAATCGTTTGCATGTTGATTGGTTCAATCGGCATGGTCGCAGAAGCCGCCAACAAAGTTAAGGTCAAAGGATCTTTGTGCTTGATTCCAGCGGTTGATTCAAATGGAAACATGTCGGGCGCATGTGCCTTTCCAGTCAAATTCAAAATCACCGGAAACAAAAAAACCGGTCGTGTCCGTTTGACAGGTGAAGGCCAGATTCCCAACGTTTCTGCCAGCGACATCGAATCAGTCTTGGTTGCCAACGGCGCTGATCTTCTGGGTGCTGCCAGCCTCGTCAACGAAGTCGTTCGTATTCGCGTCAGTGTGAGCAAAAAAGGCAAAGCCAAATTGTTGGCCGTGTTTTTTGTTAGCCCATCAGTCCTGGCTGGTTTGAACATTGCCAACGAGTAATTTTCTGGTGTCTGAGGCAAACCTGGAGGTGCGACTCGAAGATGTTCGCGACGAGAGACCAACAACGAGTGTTGGTCTCATGTTTTTTCTGGTCTGCTTTTTTCAAGTCTGCAAGCGAGACATTGTTGATGTCGCACTCCTCCTACGATCATGATCGATATGGTTTTACTCTCATTGAGCTTCTGGTCACGATCGCCATCATCGGGACATTGATTGCCCTTTTGCTACCTGCCGTTCAATATGCGCGTGAAGCGGCTCGCAAATCCAGTTGCCAAAATCATCTCAAACAAATTGGCCTGGCGCTTCACAATTATCACGATACCCACAACGTCTTGCCCCCTGGATCGATCCAGTCGCTTTCTATCACGCCTCAGCTCTCCGGTTGGGGATGGGGCAGTCTGATTCTTCCGTCACTGGAACAATCGGCGATCTACGATCAAATCAATTTCGGACTCGTCACTCTCGGTGGCGTACATCCCTCGTTGTTCAACGAACCGGTTTCTGTCTGGAGATGTCCCAGCGATCCCGCCCAGGCCCGCACCGATATCGTCGCTGGTGTTGTGCAATTTCCCGCGTTTTTGGGCAACTATGCCGCCTCAGAAGCGATCATGGGACCGCTTTCCTACAATCGTCTGGCAGATGTGACCGACGGCTTGCATCAAACCATCTTCGTCGGCGAAATGCGTATTCACATCCGTGCTCCCGACGATACCTTCATTGCCCACTGGGCAGGTGAACTCAACGACGGCGTCGACACCTACTTCAACTTCACTCCCTACCTCTACGCCGATCAAGACACAGGTATTAACTCGTCTAACTCTGGCGTCTTTAGCAGCGAGCATGCTCAGGGAGCCAATTTTCTGATGGGAGATGGTGCCGTCATTTTTCTTTCGGAGTCGATGGATAAAAGCCTCTACGGGGCACTGGCGACCCCTCGCGGCGGCGATGTTGCTCAACTGCCGTAACTGCCCATTGTTTTCCAACCTTCTGATCGACAGGTTGCCTGCTTATTCTTCCGGAGTCGCGGCGTCAGTGCCGACGGAGAGTTTCTGGAGCGTCGCTCGCTTCTCGTCCAACTTTCGTTGCGCCAGTTTCTCAAGGTGCTTGAGTGTCAGTCGTGTGATGATGAGTGCATCGTTGCGGGCTTTGGTGAACTGTTCGATCTGAGAAAGTGAGAAGGTGATTTTCAATCGCTCTTCAACGACATAAATCAGTTCAACATAATCATCGGTGGTATAGGGGGGATCAAATTTTGACAGTGGGACATCGGTGGCGATCTCTTCGGGCTGCTTGCCAATAATCTCCGCCGCTGTCTGCCGAATGATGGCCATCTCGGGAGAATCGGACTCTAACGCCGCAGGCGGTTGCTTGGGCTGGGAACAGCCGATGGTCAAAAAGCAGGTCAGTAACAAGATCAAGGCAAGAGAACGGTTCATAAAGATGACTTTGAAGGTAATGAATTCGAAGGTATTCAATGGGACAGTGATAACTTTGGATCGGCCATTGTCGAATAGACCGACTCTCCCATAAGATAACATGTTCCCGCGTCAACTTCGCGTGAGAGCTGGTCATTTTATCAACCCAAAGGTTCAGACGTTGACTGAAGTCGAATTGAAGGAAAAACTGAAAACTCTCCCGCGTACTCCCGGCGTGTACCTGATGAAAGACGCCCAGGGGCGGGTGATTTATATTGGTAAAGCCGTCAATCTTCGAAATCGTGTCAGCAGCTATTTCACGGCACAGGCGGCTGTTGATCGACGGACAGCCGATCTTGTCGTCGAAATTAAGGACGTTGATTTTCTTAACGCCGATTCGGAAGTCGATGCCCTGCTTCTGGAAGCCCGGCTGGTCAAAGACATTCAGCCCCGATTCAATTCGGAACTCAAAGACGATAAGACCTTTCCTTATTTGCAGATTACGGTGGGTGAACAATATCCCCGGGTCGAATTCACACGCAAACCCCGCTCGCGTGGGGTTAAGCTTTATGGTC
The DNA here is from genome assembly GCA_041753175.1 of Planctomycetaceae bacterium. Taxonomy (GTDB): domain Bacteria; phylum Planctomycetota; class Planctomycetia; order Planctomycetales; family Planctomycetaceae; genus SXPC01. The sequence goes on along the minus strand of JBGSVC010000388.1, from coordinate 2,119 downwards.
CATTTACCAGCGCTAAAAAACTGCGTGCTACAATTTCTGTGTTGCAACGCATCTTCAAGTTTCGCAATTGCAGTCTGGACATTAAAGAGGGAGAGGCGAAGTGGCGGTGGTTTCGTCCCTGTTTGCTGGCAAGCATCAAGCAGTGTACTGCCCCGTGCAATTTCCGCATCACGAAAGAAGAATATCGCAAAGACATCAAGAAACTGATTCTCTTTTTAGATGGCAAAAAAGCGAGGCTGATCAAGGGCATTCAACGGGAGATGCAGGAAGCTTCCAAGGCGATGTTGTTTGAGAAAGCAGCCCGCCTGCGCGATCAGATCAAAGCTTTGGAGAACATCAATCTCCGTGGCGACTTGAAAGAGAATATCCAACCCGAGGTCTTTCAGATCGATCCCAAAAAAGGGATGCGCGGTTTGCAAAAAATCTTCGATCTCCCCAGCCTGCCGCGTCGTATTGAAGGGGTCGATATTGCGCATCTGCAAGGCAGTGAAACGGTCGCGTCGCTGGTGCAGTTTATCGATGGCCTTCCTTTCAAGCATGGTTACAAACGCTTCAAGATTCGGTCTGTCGAGGGTGTTGACGACTTTGCCTCGATGCGTGAGGTCGTCAGTCGACGCTTCCGACGCCTGCAACAAGAGGGAGAATCGTTTCCCGACATTTTGCTCGTTGATGGCGGAAAAGGCCAACTGAGTGCCGTCATGGCTGCATTCAGCGCCCTGGAGATCACGCCGCCGTTTGTCATTTCGCTGGCCAAACGAGAGGAAGAGATTTATGTTCCCGGAGAGACCCTGCCACGCAAGCTGAGCCGTCATTCGTATGGATTGCGATTGTTGCAATCAGTTCGTGATGAGGCGCACCGCTTTGCCCAGCATTATCACCACACTCTGCGACGAAAATCGACTTTCGATGAGTGAGAACGTCCCGCGTCGAGATCAAAGTCCGTCCCGGCATGTCTTAGTCGCCACGCCGGTTGTGCGCTGCAAGCATTTTGGGGCCACGCTCACGCCCTGCGAAGTCTTTACGGGAGACGGTGGTTCCAGAGCATTGCCTCGAATCGACATCCCGACGCTGGTTTATCTGCTTGATCATCAGCCGCAGAGGTTAAAACTCTACGGGCCGCAACGACTTTGGCAGGAAGCGTTACATGCAGACCTGCTCACAGACAGCACCGTCTTGCACCTGTCGATCGATCATTACTTTCATCTGGAACTGCTCTCGAAATTGCTCAACGGCAGTGCTCCGGCGGGGAGTGTTGCGTTGTGGATTAAAGTCGCGACTCCCCACTCGGCTGGAGGGCTGCGAGCGGGAAATGATGCCGCTGATCTTGCGCATGCCGCTAATGAATTTATCAACAAAGGCTTGCAGGGCGCGACGCTGCGAGGGTTTGTCACCACGATCGACTTTGTGAAACCCTCATCGAAAGATCTGGTTGATCGCGATCGTCGTCTCCTGGAACGAACGCGCGACTGGGCTGCATCCGAGGGACTCGTTTTAGAGACATTGCAACAGCTTCATGAACCTGTCTGCCTGCCAGTTCCTCAACATGAACGAAACTTCGCGCATGTTATTTCCACAATTATCTCTCGACCATCGTTGGGGGTCGCGCTCATTGATCTTGGCGTTGGTCACTTCAACGAGAACGTCGGAATTCGATTTCCAGATCATCCGGAAATCTGCGTGACGGCCAGAGGCTGGAGCTGTCTGGAACTTCTGCTGACAGGCAAATCGCTCAATCTGCGGATCGGGGATCAAATCCGGATGATCCTGGAGTGATCCAGGAGCGTTAAGAGATCGGCGACAGGCTGCGGTTGTCAAAGTCAGACCAAAGACGTAGAGTCTGGACTATGAAGATGCGTTCCCGGGTCATCGGGGTTCTCTGAGTTGAGTCTGTTGCCAGTTTGTTCAAAAGATGGGCCAAACATGGTTGAGAAAAAAGCACTGAGTGTGAGCAAGAAATGGGGTTGCTGGAGCAGCGTGGGCGTGGCTCTGTTTTTCAGTGTCTTCTTTTTTATGGGTCTGTTTTTTCTGGTCATGATTTCGGGAGAGATGCTCCTGCCGTATCTGCGATCAGGGAACTTCGCGAAAACAGAATGTGTGATCACCGTCAGCGAACTCAAAG
>JBGSVC010000387.1:0-14406 GCA_041753175.1 Planctomycetaceae bacterium | reverse complement strand
ACTCAATAATATTGAAGTCGCTTATAGCGGCTTCGATGTGGAAGTTGGTGGTCCGATGCCTCTGGTCGGAAAATATGGTGTCGATGGTTATATCGGGGCTTACTACTTCCAGGGGACAGGCGATGATGATGGTCCGGGTGTGAAAGCACGCTTCGATGCCCAGGTCAACGAAGACCTGACATTCGGAGGATCGCTGACTCAGGATCAAGTCTTTGGGAACAATTATCAACTCAACGTCCAATACACATTCCCCAACAACTTTAAACCTTCACGCTGGTTCCGACAACGTCCCGCCTATGAAGCGATGGCGCTGGCAGATCGACGCGATTATCGTGCTCATACCAGAATTTCTACAACCACGACAACTGAACTGCTCATCAATCCTCGTGATGGCAATCCGTTTCAGATTGCTCACATCATTCCCAGCAGCGTGCAAGGTTCTGCCATTGACGGGAACGGAAGTATCGAAGATCCCTACTCCTCACTGGAAGCCTACAATCAGGCCACAGTGGGACAACGTCAAAATTATGACATCATCTTTGTCTCTGCCTCGGGTGTGAGTAATCCCGGTGCCAACCTGACATCAGGCATTGAGATCTTCCAGGGTCAACGACTCTTGAGCAACGCCTTGACGCATTCCTTCACCAGCACACTGGGCACATTTGATCTGCCCGATACCGGATTCGGCAGCGGCATTATGCCGGTCTTGACCAATGCGTTTGAAGACTTCAACAACAATGGAATTCTCGATGCTGGCGAAGATCTGGATAACGATGGCAATCTCGATCTGGGTGGACCAGTCGTGGCGATCGATGCCAGCTTCACTGTCTGTGAAGATGTGTTGACTGAGATTGCGGGCTTTGAAATCAATGGATCGACTCGGGCGACAGACTTCGGTGGTCCGCTCAATGACGGGATCGTCAACATTAATGGTCGCGTTTCAGGTTTCAACATTCATGACAATGAGATTAACAACTTCCTGAACGGGATTAACCTGACGACAGTCGGCACCTTGCATGAAGATCTGGACTACGACAACAAACTTGATCTGGTCAATGAAGACCTCGATGGCGATGGAAATCTGGACGTCGCCGAAGATCGAAACGGAAACGGAATTCTCGATGTCTATGATGAAGATGTCGACAACGATGGTCGTCTGGATGTCTTCGAAGACACGAATAGCAACGGCTCTCTTGATCCGGGTGAAGACGTGGATGGCGATGGCCGACTGGATATCGCAGAAGACCTCAACAACGATGGTATCCTGCAGTTGACTGAGGATATTGATGGTGACGGAACGATCGATGTCGCTGAAGATGTCGATGGCGACGGACACATTGATGTCGTCGAAGATACCAATGCGAACGGAACTCTCGAACTGGGCACGATGGGCATTATCGCCAACAACACGATTATCGGCTCCACCTTCGAATCTAACCGCGGAATCATGATTGATCACGAAGGCCAGTCGCTGTTACTGGATGTCAACAATAACACGATCGGCAATGTGCGTGGTGAAGATGTCGATGGCGATGGCAATCTGGATATCGATGAAGACCTCAACAGCAATGGTCTGCTTGATCTGGGCGAAGACATCGACATGGACGGCCGATTGGATGTCGAAGAAGACAACGATGGCGATGGAATTCTCGATCTAGGGATCGGGCTGGAAATTGTCACTCGACCTGCTGGAGCGACTCCTTCTTTTGTTCGCATGAACAATCTGGATGATTCGATTGCCAGTGAGCAATTTGGTTTGAGAAATAATCGCTTCTACTTCAGCGAAGATCTTGATGGCGATGGTGTCCTCGATCAGCGTGAAGATACGAATAACAATGGTGTCCTGGACTCCTCTGAAGACCTCGATGGCGACGGTCGACTGGATGTGCGAGAAGATGCCAACGGCAATGGTGTTCTCGATCTTTCAGAAGACATCGATGGCGATGGACGTCTGGATGTGCGAGAAGATCGAAACAGCAACGGCATTCTGGATCCGGCTGAAGACACAAACGGCAACGGTGTCATCGATGCAGGAGAAGATGTCAACGCCAACGGTGTCCTTGATCCATCTGAAGACCTCGACGGCGATGGATTCCTGGATGTCCGTGAAGATGTCAATAACAACGGTGTTCTCGACGCCTCGGAAGATCTTGATGGCGACGGACGTCTCGATGTCAACGAAGATACCAACGGTAACGGTGTCCTCGACGCCTCAGAAGATCTTGATGGTGATGGTAAACTCGATGTCCTGGAAGACCTGGATGGCGATGGACTGATCGATACGCTCTCCAACGGTGCCAACATTCGTCTGGCGGCTGAAACGGGAGCTGCAGACAGCCAGATCCTCGTCGACATGCGAAACAACGATGTCTCCAATGCGATTGATCCTCGTGGATACGGCCTGTCGGCTGAAGCGTTGGGACCGAATACGACCATCCAGATGGATAGCATGTCTGGTAACTCGTTTAACAATAACCTGGGAGACGGTGCCCGCTTCTTTGCAGGGACAGCCGCCACTCCCGGTGGGAATGTCAACTTCCTGACGCCGATTACCGGAAACACATTTAACGGCAACGGTCGTGTCCAGCTCGACGCCAACAACGATGGTGACTTTGTTGATGTCGGTGATACCAACATTACGAGCACGATCGATCTGGATGGCGATGGTCAACTCGGTGGCGATGGTCTTCGACTCGAAGGCTTCGGCCCCGGCAGTGCGATCCGACTGGCGGGCATCGGTGATACTCAAACGGCTGTTTCCAACGAGTTCAACAGCAACCTCGATGACGGTTTGCAGATCGACCTCAACAACAGCTTTATCATCTCTGGCCTGCCTTTGGATGATAACGCAACAATTATCAACAACAGCTTCACCGGAAACGGTGATGATGGTGGCGTGATTACCTTGAACAATTCAATTCTGAGAATGAACATTGGTGATATCAATAACCAGGGCTTCGGTAACACCTTCGCTAACAACGGAGATGAAACGCTGATCGGGAACGGTCTGGTGATTTATGGAGAAAATAATTCAGCCATCGACGGCGGAATCTACGGAAACACCTTCATCACCAACGCCGCCAACGGATTGCTGCTGGAAGTCGATACCAACTCCGGGTTCCTGCCTGATTATGCTGTCAACAACAACATCTTCAACGCCAACGCCCTTGATGGCTTCCAATTGAACATGAATAGCGGTTTCTCAACCGACATGATGATCATCAACAATGATTCGATCAACAACGGACGCAACGGAATGAACTTCCTGCTCCAGAACTCGACTTTCACAGGGTATCAAATCCTCAACAACACGATCACAGGCAATGGAAGCGGTATCACACCGGGAGCATCGGCCTTTACGATCGAAGTCAGTTTCCTGGGTGGTTTGACACCTGCTCAACAAGCAGCCTTCACCAATGCAGCGGCTCGCTGGTCTGAAATCATTCTGGGTGATGTGCCTGATGTCGATCTGGGTGGCGGAGTCATTATTGATGATATCGTCATCACGGCTGAAGGTGTGGATATCGATGGAGCTGGTGGAACCTTGGGTCAAGCTGGACCAACTGCTGTCCGCACCGATGGAACCTTCATCCCGTTCCAAGGACAAATGCGATTTGATCTGGCCGACCTGGCTCAACTCGAAGCTGATGGTCAACTTGAAGATGTCATTTTGCACGAAATGGGACACGCACTCGGATTTGGAACGATCTGGCAAGCTCTTAACCTGCTGCAAAATCCCAGTAACGGGGATGGCGTGACGGATGCTCGCTTCACAGGACCAACAGCCACTGCAGAATATAACGCCCGCTTCGGAACAGCCGATGCTGGAACACCTGTCGAAAACACCGGTGGACCAGGGACTGCAGATGCTCACTGGCGTGAATCGATCTTCAACAACGAACTCATGACCGGCTTCATCAATCCTGGTGTCAACCCCATCAGCCGCGTGACGGTGGGACAATGGCAGGATCTGGGATATGTCGTCGACCTCAACGCTGCTGATCCGTTCCTGACCGGTTCAGGTGGAGCCAGTGGTCTGGATATTCGAAATGCGTTCCTCGAAACGACTCCAGTCGCCAGCGGAACAGTCCTGAATAACTTCTTTGTGCCACCAACGGCTGTCGGTGATCCTGGATCGATCGGCAACGGAATTCACTTCGATCAAACCAATGGCACCTCGAGTGGATTTATTCAGAACAACCTGATTGATAACAATACCGAGTTTGGAATCAGCACCAATCTCCATGGGACTGCCAACTTCCGACTCGATCAGAATTCTGGAAACGTGATCACTAACAATGGCCAAGGCGGGATCAATGTTGTTGCTGAAGACACTTCGATCTACAACGACAATAACTTTACTGGCAACAACATCTCCAACAACGGTGGCATCGGATATCACATCGATGCTCAAGACAATTCGACTATCATTGTCCGGGTCGATGGATTGACTCCGAATGTCATCAATAACAACGTTGATGCCGGCATTGGTTTTGAGTTCAATGACAACTCCACTGCAGCTAATATCACGATCAACAACACTACGATTTCGGGAACGACGAACGGACCTGATGTTGACTTCTCAGGAGATGGGGTCGGCATCATTACCAACAACAATGCCACGATCAACACGCTGCAAATTGGTCAAACCGGCACACCAGCCACGATCAACACTGTCATCGACAGCAATGCAGGTAACGGGATCTTTATTCAGACCAATGCCACTTCAGACATTCTGGATTTGAATATTGAAAACGTCGCGACGACGAACAATACTCTGGACGGAATCGCGATCACACGCAATGGATCATCCGGCTTATCGGATGTCTTCATCAATCGCAACCTGATCGATGATAACGGCCAAAATGGAATTGATATCGACCTGTTCTCTGCAAACAACCCGGTCCTGAACTTCGTGATCACCAATAACGAGATCACCAACAACAGTGCCAACGGTGTGGATTATCTGGGAAGTGGTTCGACCATCAGCACGGTCTTGATCGATACAAACCTGTTTGATCAGAACGGAGCCGATGGTGTTAATATTGTGGCAGACGGTCTGACACAGATCACTGCAGATATTACGAACAACGATATCCTCAACAGTGGCACAAATGGTATTGACGCCTTGACTCAACGCGGGCTCAACAACTTTGACCCCTTCAGTCTTGATCTTGATATCGACAGCAACATTGTCGATGGTTCTGGAAACAATGGCCTCAACATCAACTCGACGGTCAATGAAGTCCAGATCAGTGAAGACAGTAACCGCAACGGAGTTTTGGATGTTGGTGAAGACATTGATGTCCTGGGAGTCTTTAACGGTGTCCTCGACGGAGCCGGTCTTCTGGAAGACATGATTGTCACTGTTACCAACAACAGCTTTATCAACAGCGGACAAAACGGAGCCTCGATTCAAGTCAATAACCGTGGCGAGATTCTTGTTGATGACTTTTCCAACAATATCGTGGACTTCAACGGCAACGACGGGTTGCAGATCATCACCAACGGTGTTCTCGATCCGACCTTCTCCGTCAACCGAAACAACATCACGATGTCAAATATCACCAACAATACCTTTGATAACAACGAACGTGACGGGGTCTTCATCAACACACTCAATCCTTTGGGTAATCTCGCAACGTTCACCATCACCAGCACGGGAACTATCAATGCCAACTTTGTCGACAACAGTATGTCTGACAACGGACGCAATGGTTTCAACATCCTCAATACCCTCAATAATGATGTCAACGCCATCGTCACAGCCACAGCTCCTGGTGGTACGGTCATCAACAACAACGGCGCCAACGGTGTGCGTGTTGAGAACAACGCCGGTGCCCTGTTGACCGACAACGACATCACGTTTGAATTAGGAAATGCTGAAATTGTGGGTAATGGTCGAAATACTGGCCTGACGGAAACGGAACGAGCCGGTCTCTACCTGGCCATCGGAACCAGTGGTGGTGGTGCAGTCATCGATGCCGACGACTTTAACTTCCTGAATCCTCTGGCTGAATTTGTGCTCCTGCAATCAACAGGTGGAGAAGTTCAAGCCAACATTCACGACAACAATATCGATGGCAGCGGATCAGTGGACGTGATCTTCGAATCCTTTGTCGCGACACCTGATCCTCCAGTCCTTGCTCCAAACCTCTTCATTCTCGATCCAAAAGCACGACTCGGTTTGCAGTTCACTGGAAACACGGGGGGTTCGATCGACGCCACTCGCTTCGGTGCCTTCTACGATAATGCGGACGATCGCAAATCGAATCCGATGATCTTCGCAGACAACATCAACTCCGATGGAGAAGAACGCCGTCGAAACGCTCAACGTAACGATGATAACGTCCTCGACTATATCTTCGATACAGTTGATAACGACCCAGCTCCGACTCAAAACGCCGGTGCCGGAACGACAACCTTCGAGGTTGATCCAAACGCACCTGTCGCTGCCGTGGCGTATCCTAACGCATTCATAGGATTGTTTGGTGAAGTCAACTTCCTCACCGGGATTGCCGCGGGGACCGAATCGGGATTGGTCAGCTACAATACCGGAACCTATGTTGTCACAGCAGCTCCGATCACCGGATTTGAGCAATTCACTGTCGACTTCTTTAACGTCTCAGGGGTTGGTCGCAGCACGTTCCGTACGACGGAAACGGCGATCAATATCAACAACGCCTTTACCAATGTCATTTCTGACTTTGGTTCTGCCGTCGAGTTGGGCCCACAAGCCGGGACAGGTGCGATCGATCCATTCTTGATCGATACTCCTGCTCATACGATCGGAACGCCTGAAGCCGGTGTCTTCACACCTAGCTATACATGGGAAACGGCTCAACCATTCCCAGCTTTGTTCAATCCATAATCTAACGTGAAATCCACAACTCAAAAAGCTGCCTGCTTGCAGGCAGCTTTTTTTATTGGACTGTTGGAAACTGTTCAACTCACGCAGGCATCAAAAACGTTCGACGGTTCCGCCGAAGAGTATTCGCTCGCCTGCTGGCGTCGTCAATCGCAGCGCTCCGTGAGGGGTGATGCCGCAACATCGTCCTGTGATGGTTTCATCCCCACAGCGCAGCGTGATGATTTTATCCTGCAACAGCGATCGTGATTGCCAACGGCTGAGCAGTTCCGCGCGCGACGGCCCCATCTGACGATACCAGGCAAAAAGATTCTCAACACAGTCTTCGACTGACAACGCCACCTCGTCATCTGTTTTCAAGTAATCTCGAACACTGACAGCCGTCGCCTGTAATTCTTCCGGGGCTTCCTGGAGCGTGTTTGAGGTGTTGAGCCCCACTCCCACCACAAAAACATCCTCTCGATACGGCTGTGCTTCAATCAGAATTCCTCCCAGCTTGCGCCCTTGCAGATATAGGTCGTTGGGCCATTTGAGGTCGATTCGCAGTTGGGGCCACTGAGCTTCGAGAGTTTCCGCCAGCGCCAACCCGGTGACTAACGAAAGAAGCCCCAGCGACTCCATCGGAATCCCGAAGGCTGAGGCTTCGATCACCAATGAAAACGTCAGCCCACCTGCTCCGGCCCACCATCGGTTTCCGCCTCGACCACGACCTGCGGTTTGCTCTTGTGTCGTGATCAGCCAGGGGAGTTCCGGTGCCCGTTGATCTTTAAGTTGCTCAAGAGCGAAGCTGTTGGTGCTGCCGATACTTGCTAAATCGGTCCGGGAATAGGGCACAGGAAACGACACGCGCCTCTCCTGCTTACAACGATGTATTCACGAGGACGGCATCTTGACCGGCGGGCCACTCTTCGATCACCACCTGCCCATCAGGCTGTCGATGTGCGGTTTTTGCTCGATCCATCGACAAGAGCCCGACGATCGTTAGCGCTGTCCCCAGTTGCAGCCAAATAGAGGCCGATTCTCCGAACACAAGCACACCACACAACGCCGCCAGCGCGATCTGTGTCGCGTTGACAATATTGCACTGAATCACCGAGAGGTGCTGAAATGCCAGACTGATAAACAGAAACGCGATCCCCGTAAAGATACCGATCCCGGCGATCGCGCCCCACGAGGAGACAGTCAATGTCGCCACCTCTGATTGCGGGATTGTCCACCAGCAATACAGTCCGGTGCTGAGAACACCCGAAATCGCCATTGACGTCATCGCGGCGGCCACTGAGCCATTATTTTTCAACGACTCCCTCATCACCACGCCACAATATCCAAATGCGATCCCGGAGATCACTGCCGCTGCCAGTCCTAAGAACATGCCCCAGGTCGTCACGCCGCTGTGCATCGATGCCGTCGCCTGAGGAGCTCCCATCATTAAACACGCCGTCGCACCAATCAATAGCCCTTGTGACAAGACCGATCTGGGCGTGATGATTTCCCCCAGCATCAGATATCCAAAGACCGACCCAGAAGTCAAAATGAAAGCAAATGAGACCGGCACACACATCGCCAAACCGCAATAACTCATCGCGATTTGCACCATCACGTTTCCCGGCCATTGCATGATCAGCCCGACGATAAACATCGTCACGATCACCTTCCAGGATGTGCGAATCGTCTTGCCCTGGAAACGAGCGACGCCCAGAATCACGATACCCATGATGATCAAAGGGAGCATCTTGAACATCGACAGAAAAATCGCCCAGTCAAGGTCCGTCCGCCCAGTGGCCATAAACCGCTGACAGACGTTGGAGGCTCCATAGCAACACGCCGCCGTCAGTCCACAGGCCATGCCGAAGAGGAGATGACCAGACGTATCACGCCTCTCAATGTCGTGACGACTCTCCATCTCGTGATGATCGTCTGCCTGTGTTCGCGTGGTGGTTGTAACATTACTCATCGCCAAACTGTAATCGCCGGTGCCGTCATTGAGAAGAGCAGCGCCGATTTTCTCAAGGTTTCCACAGAGCAGGAGATATCAACGACTTTATCGTGTGGGAACCGGTCTTGTTGTCGGCGTTTGATTGTGATACTGATTCAGGAAAATAAAACCTGAGAAATCTGTGTTCTACGACACGGTTTCCTGATGGTCTTATGATTCACTGAGATCTTTCCGGCTGAAGAATCACGCGATGTTCAAGAAGTTCAAACCAACGGCATTGTGGATACTGCTCCCCTCGATGGCAGGAGTCTTATCGGGATGCGGGGGTAGCTGTTCGGGAACACTACCAGGCGGACGTGTGATCAGCCTTGAGTGCGATGGCCCATTTTGCGAATTGAGCTGTGAACAGAAATCGGCAACGGCAAAAACGTTGTTTTACGTCATCGATATGCAGGCTGACACGATTACTCTGAACTCACAAACCACGCTGTCGATTTCAGCAGAATCAAAAAATGTCTCGATCAAAGCTAAAAACGGACATTTGGGAATTTATGTTGATGGGAAAGTCGTGCACTTCAAATAGCAGAAGCTGAAAATCCGCTAGGGGTTGAACGTCTCCCAATCCTCCTCGTTAAATTCGTCGTCGGGTTTTCCTTCGATAAGCTGCTCTTCAACCTGCCACGGTTTGAGGTCTTCAACGATGGCATACTTCCCATGGCACCATCGCATCAGATCGATCTGCTGACAGCGGACACTGCAAAAAGGGAACGTGGGAGAATCGCTGGTTACTTCAGGCGCCAGAATTTTCTCACACGTTGGACACAATTGTGGACTGATCATTGTTTCCCTCACTGGCCGATGGCCTCCAGGAGCTTAATCGCCGGACTTGGTAGCAGGCTTGGAATCTGATTTTCCTCCAGTGCTCTCGGTTTTGCTACTGCTTGATTCACTTTTGCTGCCCGAATCACTTTTACTTCCAGATCCACTGCTACTTGACGAAGAGCTATCGGCCTTGGCGGCATTTTTGTAGGAATCACTGCGGTAGTCGGTGATGTAAAATCCCGATCCTTTAAACAGAATCCCGCCTCCGGCACTGATAACACGCTCTGCCTTTTTCTTTTTACATTCAGGACACTTTTTGGTTGCTTCAGCCATGATCGACTGAAATTCTTCCCACAGATGCCCACAGGCGTTGCATTTATAATCATACGTCGGCATCAACATTCTCCCAACATGTTTATCTTGTTTTTCGGGACATTCCTGTTACAGGTACGGAAACTTGATGGCAGGCTCCACACTCGCGAACGTTTTTCGTTATGTGTCGGCAGAGGCAGGACCACTACTGACGATCACCTTCGCCGGGCGAATCACGCGATCGTGCAGTCGATAACCATCTTCAACAACCTGCAGAATCGTCATCGCCGGAGCGTCATCGTGGGGAACCATCTGCAACGCTTCGTGAATGTTGGCATCAAATGTTTCTCCGATGGAAGCAATCGGCTGGATCTGAAACTGATTGAGCACGCCCTCAAACTGCTTGACGACCATTTTCACACCGATGAGCAGATTCTCCAGGGAGGCATTATTCTCAGCGGCAGAAACGGCACGTGACAAATTGTCGACAACCGGGAGCAAACCACGCGCGAGATCGAGATTCTGATATTTTCGCGCGTCTTCCATCTCTTTGCGAAGTCGCTTGCGAATATTCTCTGCTTCCGCCTGCGTCCTGAGGATTCGGTCTTCGAGTTCTTCCTTTTCCTTGAGCAATCTCTGGAGGGGGTTGAACTCCCTTGTGCCGGGTTGATCTCGTTGTTGTTCGTCAGATCCACCAATTTCAATATCGAGGTGCTGACTTTGGTCTGCGTCATCACTGAGATTAATCTCATCGGGGTTCTGGTTGTTATCGCTCATCACTCAATATCCTCAAAGTTAATCGATCGAATTGACAGACTGTTGATCGCCTCGAATGACTGTCAAAAAACGATGCTCAAAAAACGGCTGACCTGATTCAGTCTTGTTTCAAGACTCTTCTGCGGTGTCATCCCTGTTAAATGCAGCGGCAATTTTCTCCAAAAACGATTTGCGATGCGGGCTGACATTGGCTTGCTCGTGTTCTGCAAGTTTACGCAACAGTCGTTCCTGCTCTTTGTCCAGTTTTTTGGGAACCTCCACCTGCACAACAACATGCAAGTCACCCAGTTGACCCGTCCGCGGATCAGACATCCCTTTATTCTTCAGACGAAAGACTTCCCCTGGTTGGGTGCCCGCAGGGACTTTCAAAGTTTCGTTACCGCCAAGTGCTGGAATCTGGATTTCCGTCCCCAGCGTCGCCTGCGTAAATGTGACGGGGAACGTACATTGCAGATGAATGCCCTGTCGCTCGAAGAGATTATGAGGTTTGACTTTGATATCAACAAACAAATCTCCTCGTGGGCCGTTCTCGGGTCCGATATCCCCTTCCCCACGCAGACACAATTGCATGCCGTTATCAATCCCCGCCGGGACGGTGACTTCCAGTGTCACGGTTTCCTGTTCCATCCCCGAGCCACTACAGGGTTGACAGCGATCGCGAATCACTTTTCCTTCCCCGCGACAAGCCGGACAAACCGTTTGCAAGCGGAAAAATCCCTGTGACTGGACAACCTGTCCGCGTCCGCCGCAATAGTCGCAGGTCACCGGACTTGTTCCCGGCTTGGCTCCGCTCCCGTTACATGTTTTGCAGGCGGCATGGCGTTTGATCTTGATCGTTTGTTGTGTGCCACGAAAGGCATCGATCAGTTCGATCGTCAATGACGTCTGTAAGTGATCGCCGCGTCGGACACGAGTGCCTCCACTGCCACCACTTCTTCCACCGCGACTGCTGAATCCAAACCCTTCAAACAGATCTCCGAAGGCTTCAAAGATATCTGAAACATCGTTGAACCCGCCTGGGCCTGCGCCTGCTCCCAACCCTGCATGACCATATCGATCATAACGGGCCTTCTTATCGGGATTACTGAGCACATCGAACGCTTCAGACGCTTCTTTGAAACGACGTGTCGCCTCTTCATCCCCAGGATTACGATCCGGGTGGAATTTCAGCGCAATCTTGCGATAGGCCTTTTTAATCTCATCGCCCGATGAGGTTTTTTCAATCTCAAGGACTTCATAAAAACAGCGTTTCGTGGACATCAATTCCAAATACTTTCGGATCAATGATGGCTGAAAACTGAGCCGGTTTTCAGCCAGACCGGCCTTCGTCAAGGAAAGCAGGTCTTGTATCGATAGAGTTAAAAAAAGCCACCCGGATGAGGGGTGGCCCTGATTCATCGACTCTCATTGGCTTTCGCAAACCAGTTTACAGAAGCGATGTCGCTGAATTAGCGGATCGTTCCCTCGGGAGATTTGACGGACTTGTCATCGGAAACCTTGGTCACCAAAACTTGTGTCGTCAACATCATACCTGAAATTGAGGCCGCGTTGACGAGAGCACTTTTGACAACCTTGGCAGGATCAATGATCCCGGCTTTGACCATGTCGACATATTCTCCAGTGCTGGCATCGTAGCCATTATTGCCAGAAAGTTGGAGAACTTCATCTGCGATTACGGAACCATCCAGACCCGCATTGCTGGTGATCTGACGAATGGGAGCCTGCAACGCCCGCACGAGAATATCGACGCCGATTTTCTCATCTCCCACGAGTTCCAGTTTCTTGACTGCAGCAATCGAACGCAGCAGAGCCACTCCACCACCTGGCAGAATTCCTTCTTCGACAGCAGCCCGTGTGGCATGCAACGCATCTTCCATGCGTGCTTTCGTTTGCTTCATTTCGGTTTCGGTAGCTGCCCCAACAGAAATGACAGCCACGCCGCCAGTCAACTTGGCCAGACGTTCCTGAAACTTTTCACGATCATAATCGCTGTCGGTTTCGGCCATCTGTTTACGAATCTGTGCAATCCGACCAGAAATTTCTCCCTTGTCGCCTTCGCCTTCGATGATCGTGCAGTTGTCCTTGGTGATCTCGATACGCTTGGCGGTTCCCAAGTGACTCATCTCAACAGCATTGAGTTGAATTCCGAGATCTTCTGAAATCAGCGTTCCACCCGTGAGGACAGCGATATCACCCAACATCGCTTTGCGTCGATCTCCGAAGCCTGGAGCCTTGACCGCACAGACGTTGAGCACGCCTCGCAGACGGTTGACAACCAAAGCCGTGAGCGCTTCGCTGTCGACATCTTCTGCAATAATCAGGAATGGACGACCTGACTGCGCGACCTTCTCCAACAACGGTAGAATGTCTCGGAGGCTGGAGACTTTCTTCTCGAAAATGAGAATGATGGCGTTTTCCAGTTCGCATTTCATTGTGTCTGGATTGTTGATGAAATAAGGGGAGATGTAGCCCTTATCAAACTGCATCCCTTCGGTCAGCTTCAACGTCGTTTCGTTGGCTTTGCCTTCTTCGACAGTGATCACGCCATCGCGACCCACTTTTTCCATTGCGTCGGCGATCAGGTTGCCGATGGATTTGTCGTTGTTGGCTGAAATCGATCCGACGTTGGCGATCTCACCCTTATTCTCAACAGGCTTGGACATTTTTTCCAGATGTGCAACTGCAGCAGCGACTGCTTTATCAATCCCGCGTCGCACAGTCGTCGGGTTTGCACCCAGGTTGACGACTCGCAAGCCTTCTTCGTAGATCGCACGGGCCAAAACTGTCGCTGTCGTCGTGCCGTCACCAGCCAGATCACTGGTCTTTGAAGCGACTTCATTAACGAGTTTGGCTCCAATGTTTTCGAATGGGTCAGCCAGTTCGATTTCTTTACTGACAGTCACACCGTCTTTGGTGACGAGCGGATTGCCAAAGCTTTTTTCAATAATGACATTGCGACCAGTTGGCCCCATCGTCACAGCCACTGCATCTGCCAGGGTTTTAATGCCCTTTTGCAGCTTCATGCGGGCTCGATCATCAAACAGTAATTGTTTAGACACGTATGCAGTCTCCCTTGGAGGTTTTTGTGAAGGAATTTTTTTAAGAGCTGGTTTATAAGAATATTAAAAGGTTGAGCCAGATCGAAAGTATTCATCGAACTCAAACCTGATTCCCAACCTGTTGCTCCCTTTTTTGTATGACGCTAAAAACCTAGCCAACAACTTTGGCCAGGATGTCACTTTCACGCAGGATTTTGTACTGCACTGTGTCAACTTCGATTTCGGTTCCGCCGTATTTTCCAAACAGAACTTCATCGCCGGCGACGACGCTGACAGGACAACGTTCGCCACTGTCCAACAATCGCCCTGGACCGACAGAGATGACTTTGCCGCGTTGTGGTTTTTCTTTCGCAGAGTCTGGCAGCAAAATTCCTCCGGCGGTCTTTTCTTCAGCTTCCAGAGGTTGAACTACGACGCGGTCATCAAGTGGTTTCAAAGCCATAACAAAAACTCCATACACAAAAATGATTGTTTTAGAATATGCAAACGATATTGATTATTTGAAAACTTGGTGTCAGACAGTATTTGTCCAACTATATGAGTGCCAAACGGTTTTTGAACCGGTCAAGCAGCGAGCTGGATGACGGAAAGGTGAAACAGCAGGGACTAGAAGCCCATACCGCCCATGCCAC
>JBGSVC010000386.1:0-2514 GCA_041753175.1 Planctomycetaceae bacterium | reverse complement strand
ACACTGGCACGAACTTTCATGGCAATACCCTATGCTAACGTGTTCGAACAAAACAGGCGGACATGATAATAGCCAGCCTAACCCTATATAAAACAACGACTTGACGCACATCGTCGATCGTTCCAACGGGAACCAGAAATGCCCAGTCAAAAAGCAAAAAACACCGCACTTGAGGATTCAAAATGCGGTGACAACATTCGCCAGATTGGAAACAGATTCGCCGTTAGTCTGGAGATCATAAGAATTTTTTGAGTAAGTACAAGTCAACCGGGTGATCATCTGGGTCAATTGTCTTGAAAAAGTGAGCCATTTCAAAGCATCAGCCTTGAGAGCGCAGGTCAAGGAGACTCAATTCCACAATCCCTGGGCGAGAGATGTGGAGTTCATAAGCGATCAATATTACAGACGATGCGGTGAGATTAGCGGTCGATTTCTGGAGAAATCTGTGCGTCTGCAGGTGTTTCCTCCATCGAGTCAGTGGCGAATTCGGGCACGATGGGTCTGAGTTCTGGATGTTGATGATAAACAGGGAATTCGCGTTTTTGCTCGCGAAGCATGACGATCAAGCCGTCGGTATGGCAGAGGAAGAGGCGATCGGTGCGTGCGTTGGCGGTCCAGATGTTGAACTGGGGAAGATGAATTTTCGATTCCAACTTTCCGGTACGCCTGTCCACAATCAGCATATTTTTCAGATAGTCGCTGCCATAGACTTTGGATGGAGTTGCGGACAGGAAATGATTGACATCCTCGACTGATCCGTTCCAGGCGGCCAGTCCAGTGGCGGCGTTGACGCTGAAGAGTCCGCCCCCTTCAGGAACGACGAAGAGTTGGCTGCCTACCGAAATGGGAGCATTTTTAATGGGGAAGCCGGAGACGAAGTGCCATTGCACCATTCCGGTTTCCAGGTCAATGCTGTAGTTGTTGTAGTCTTGAGAGGCGACGAAGAGTTGGCTGCCGTTGGATGTTAATGGGGCGACGATTGGGGCATCGGTTTCGAATTGATAGATGAGACGACGCTGATTGGCGGAAACGGTATAAACAGATCCATCGCGACTGGCAAAGCTGACTACGCGTCCATTTGTGAGGGGTTGCGTGGTAATTTCCTGGCTGGCACGATATCTCCAGGCTTCCGCGGATGCTGTGAATTGAGGCAGTTTTGCGGCTTCGAAGAGTTCTTTGACTTTTTCCAGACGGTATGCGAAGACAACGCCGCCGATTGTTCCGAAGTAGAGATTCTGATCATCCATGGCGACAGGAGTGGAGGGATAGGACGGGATTTCGAGTTCCCACAGTTGCTGTCCCGTGAAACGGTTCAGGCAGTAGATGCGTAACCCGCTAATAATGAGGGCATACTGTTCATTAGTGGTTACGGGAAACGACGAGGAATCATAGTTTCCGACGCGTGCGGCCCACATTTTTGAGCCCGTTTCGGCGTTAAACGCGGTGACCATGCCTGAATCGGACTGCAGGAAGACCTGAGTTTCGGTAATTGAAACCTGTTCGATCTTGTCGCGCTGAGGATTAATGACTGCGTAGCCCCACCAGCCCATTTCCAAGCCGTGGCGTGCCAGGATATTGGCGTCGGGCAAGGAATCCTGCGAGCGGGCCAAAGAAGGGAAGGCAGTGACGAGCAATAAACTGAGCAGCAGAAACGATGACCAGCGCGCAGGCTGAATGTGGGCAGCGACTGGGGAGAAAATATTGAGAACGAGTGGATCGAAGTGTCGCATGAGGAAAAGCCTAATGGTAAGAAACAGAATTCCGAATCGATCGATCCATGAGTTGAGTCTGTCTGACGATGCTCCTGCAAAGACATTGAGCACTCTCCCCTTGTATTGAGGGGATGCCCAGCAGAAGTATCGTCTGATTGCCTGATCATCGTCGAGGAGGATGAATCATCAACGCTCAGGTCAGATAACTTCTATAAACCTGACAATCATCATATTCGCCAAAATTAGTGGATTCAATGACGTAAGGCCATCGTGGATATCGGATCAACAGATAACTGGGTTAACGGCGTGTCGATACTTTTGGAGAGGGATTTTTATCGTGTCCGTTCGTTGGTACTGGACAGATCATAAACCGGAAGCCCCCAGTGATTCAAAGTTGATCTGGAAAACTGAGTCGGAATTGGAAAGTTCTACTCGTTAAAATTGTTTCTATATGAATTTTGGCGATGGATTGAGGATTGTCAGGCTGATTGCAGGGGAGTCCATTTTATCGGGAGTCGATTTTAAGTTTGTATCATCCCCCCGAGATCAAGTATTATCAATCAATAGTGATGCCAATGTCAGAAATCATGCGGCTGGTCGATAATGAGATTGAATGAAAACAGAAGAAGGACATTATTCGAGACCCTTTGCGGGATCGCTGCGTGCTGCGCGATGTTCGGAATTCTTCTGGGTACTCAGTCAGTGGCCAGTGCGGATGTCGTTTGCCTGCAGAATGGTGGGGAATTGCACGGCGTGTTAGCGACCACGCAGACTGCTGGGTCAACAGAAAAGCCGGAGACTG
>JBGSVC010000385.1:0-7980 GCA_041753175.1 Planctomycetaceae bacterium | reverse complement strand
CTTCCCAGAGGGGAATTCGGCCTGTGAGAGTTGTCGTTTCTTCGGTTCGTCCGAGCGTAATGGCGGCGAAGATTTGATTCCCAACGGCGGCTTCGGAGATCAAAACCATCATCATAAAACCCGAAAGGCATGTCGCTCCTAGAAACAGCGAGGACAAACCAATCTGCCAGGACGTTCGTAAGACGACCAGGACACTGACGGCAACGACGCAGCCAAGAAGTGGTGTGCGGGACTTGGTCAGAATCATGACAAGAAAAATCACGAATGCCAGGATGGCCAGTCGCAGAGAAAATTTCCCGTCAGCCATCATGCGACTGATGACTCCAAGAATGACCAGACCACATAATACCGCTTGATTGTTGGGGTGGGTTGTGCCGGTAAAGCGATATTCGCTTTGCCAGGGAGTGAAGGTTCCCAGGGAGATTTCCGCCAGTATGCCCCAAACGAGATAACAGAGACTGATGGTGGCGGTGATGGTGATGAGTTGTCGGGTGGAATGGTTGAGGGCGATGCCTGTGGATATCAATAAGCCGGAGGCGATCACGATGAGGCGTTTGAGCGTTAAGTGAGAGTCGTCCGCCCAGAGCAGACTGGCGAATGTGAGACTGATCAGCAAGGCCAGCATGATCCATACAGGATGAACGAAGAGCTTGCGTAAATCCAGCTTTGTTGAACCGGACATTGCACACAGGCAAAGCCCCCAGAAGCCGATGACGGGAAATGCAACTTTTCGCAGTAAACTACCGGAGGAGATCGTTTCGTCGAGGTTGGCATCGACAAAGTTTGCTTCTCCCAGCGACTGCACGGTGATCGAGAGGTCGTAAACGTGTTCGGCGAAGTAGAAGGCAAACATGAGCACGCATGTCGTGACTATGCATTTCCAGTCGAAGGCATCTCTGGAAGTTGATTTTTCTGTTGTCATGTTGTCACCTCGGAAGCGACACCGAGACGCTGTTGCTGGTGAAAGACTTTCAACGCTGAGAGAAACCGCAGCACGACGCCAATTGACGTGCCGGCGAGACTGGCGAAAGCCGCTCCTAAAATTCCGTATTGAGGTATCATGACCAGGGCAGTGATGATGGTGATCAGCAACGTGCCGACGTCGGCATTGATATTTGCTTCGGGTCTTCGCATGGCACACAAGCCGTTGCCAATGACGATACTGATGCTGCCGACAAGAACATTACAGGCGATCACGATACTAACCATGCCATACCCGGTGAATTCTGGACCGAAGACGCTGAGCATGAGCCAGTCGCTCAAGAATGTCACCATGAGGCAAAACGGAATGAGAAATGTCAGATAGAGGGCGAGCGTCATCACAAGGACTTTCTGAAGTCCTGCCAGGCCTTCGTGAGTGAAAGCGTAGGCGGCTTTGGCTTTGAGCATATTGGCCACGCCGATGACGAACATGTAGCTGAGACCCATTAATGTTGAGCAGGCCGAATAAATACCGATCATCCGTTCGGATTCGTAGGCGACGAGTACCCAGGGCATTAGAAATGGAGTCGTTGAGCCCATCATGTAGGTCACCAAAGACCATTTGGAATAGCTGAAGTTCTCACGGGCGAAGCGTGGGATGGCCCAGTCGTTGACGTAGAACAGATCGCGGTGAACCCAACCCCAGACGATCGCGGCAATCAAGACGGCTGTCGAGATGACCACAAGGGTACCGATGAGGGTCAGTTCGCCTGAGACGAAGAGATATCCTAGAGCAGCCAATTGAACAGCGCAGATGAAGGCATCGAGCGCGAACGCGTGGTAAAGTTCGAGACGGGCAAAAGAAAAATGACGCAGGAAGTCTCGTAGAAGAATCATTGGCCCGGCCCAGCACAGAACAAGCAAGACATGCTGCCAGCGGGAAAGAGCTTCGGAAGACAGGCTATACGTCAGAAGCCCGAATGTGATCAGTCCAGCCAGAATCAGAAAAACGAACTGAAACGCGAGGGTATGGCTGGCGTAGTGTTTAAGTTCTTGATCGCGATAACGATGGGAAAGGACTGCATAAGGAGTGGAAACCAGTTCCGACTGAATGCCAATAGCGATCTGCAGAACGGCCATGATGAGCGCATAAATGCCGAGATCTTCCGGTGATCCTCGACCGATCATCACGCCGGTTAGGAAGTTGGTCGCGGAAACCATGCCTTGATCAAAAATTGAGACGATGGCCTTGAGTCCGGAGTGTGCGCGGAGGTTCGACCACAACGCCCGATGGGTGCGGGGTGTCGTTTGAGAACGTGTTGTGATGTCGATTTCGACACTTGCCATGAGGATTTTTAATTCAACTATGGTGACGAGTGATTCAGGACCGTACAGCACGTAGCGCCGGGTTTAGGCTCGTGTTGCGAGGGCATTGTGGGTTCAACTGATTTTGAATTTCGAACAGCCAACGGACCAAGGATGCGCTCGTAGACGTTTTTCCATCGAGTCGCCTGACGTTCGAAATCGTAATCAAGGGCGCGGACCTGTGCTTCCGACGCCATCTGCATTCTGAGAGAATCATCGCGATAAAGTCGGATGATGGCAGCGGCAAGATCGGCAACGACTTGTCGCGGATGAGTAACTTTGACCTTGATCCCGCAAGCCGGTGTGACGACATCGGCTGCGCCTTGATGATCGAGGCAGATAATGGGAAGTCCTGCTTGCAGGGCTTCGAGCATGACGGTGCCGGTGGTATCACGGAGGCTGGTGAATGCGAAGACGTCGGCCCAACCGAGTTGGGCAACAGCTTGATCTCGTGGCATCCAGCCGAGCCATTCGATCCGGTCTTTGAGGCCGAGTTTTTCAGCCATGGCCTGCCAGCGTTTGCGGGCACACCCATCGCCGAGAACTCGAATCTTGACGGGGACATCGGGCGGGAGTTGCTGAATGCTTTTGAGGAGTAATGAGAGAGCTTTTCGTGTCAGAAAGCTGCCCGACCAAAGGATGCGCAAGCCATCTGTGAGATGTTCGCGGCTGGTGAGAGGAACATCCTTCGAGGGGAGACTGATATCTGAAATGACATCAATTGGTTGACTGGTAATCGTAGCCAGGTCATCTCGAACAACAGATCCTGCGGCGACGAGCTGGACGGATTTTCGAGCCGCTTGACGAACTTTAGGGCTCAGTCGCAACTGACAGGAATTCATGATAGTTCTGAGGAGTTCAAACGTTCCTCCCACCCAACCGGCTTCGTTGAGGAAACGAAGCGGGAAGTTTTGAGTGCCGCCGATTGGTCCCCAGAGAAAGGGGATATCCAATTGATGGAGATACCCTGGTTCGCGAAAGCCCATGATGTTGATTTGATGAGCGAGATCGAAGTTGAGTGTCTTGTGGAGCGTTCTGGCGACCTGAAAGGCGCGTTGATGCCACCAGTTATAGGAAACGTATCCCATTCCCGGAATCTGCCACATCGTATGCGCCCACGCTTTTTCCGCGACGAAGACAAAGTTCAACCCGGGAATGGGGCCGTGTTCGGTCAGATAGCGTTCGATGGCAGCCTGAAATTTATGCGTTTCAACGATGACCCAGATGTCGGCGTATTTAGCGATCTGTGTGACGAGATTCCATCCGACGCCCGGTTCTGAGCCTTCATAAGGGCTACAACAATAGGCGATCGCAACGACCCGGGGGCGCTGACGTGATTGAGGAGAGCAGGGGGGTTGATCTGATTGAATTTGTGATGATTGAGAAGTCGTCATGTGCAGCGAATGTCCCGTCTGGTCTCAGGGGCATGAAAGATTAGAGGAGTTGAAATTATTTAGCGCCACGTCTGAGGAGCACGGCAGGGATGGTGGCGAGAATGAGATGGACGTCGTTCCAGAAGCTGTTGCGTCGGATGTAGCGGAGATCCATGCGCATCCACTCAGCGAAAGAAACACGTGAGCGGCCTTCGACCTGCCAGATACAGGTCAGGCCGGGCATGACGTCGAGTCGTCGTTGTTGCCACATGTCGCAGGCGCTGGCTTCGTCACAGGGGAGTGGACGTGGGCCGACTAATGACATTTCTCCCTTGATGACGTTAATCAACTGAGGCAATTCGTCGATACTGGTTTTGCGAAGAAAACGGCCGATCCATGTGACCCGGGGGTCGTTGGTCATTTTGAAGGCGGCGCCATCCTGTTCGCTGAACTGTTTTAGATAGGCTTTCTGGGCTTCGGCGTTGGTCGTCATCGTGCGGAGTTTGTAGATCGAAAACGGCTTGCCGTTGAGTCCTGAGCGTTTCTGCATGAAGAAGATCGGTCCACCGTCTTGTGATTTGATCAGCAGACCCGCCAGGAGAAGCAGTGGTGAGGCGATCAGCAGTCCGAAGCTGGCACCGATGATGTCGATGACTCGCTTGAAGATTGAAGGGCGATACTGGAACAATGATTCCATGGGTAGTGTTTGAATATTGACCGCTTTGGAGACTGCCGAGGCGATGTCGGATGGCTGGACAGAAAAATCATCGGCCTGATTCGTCTGAAGAGTATCGACAGACGAAGATTGTGGACGAGCGTTTGAGAGGTCGGATGGACCCGAGGTTGGATCCTGGTCGAACTTGTGTGGATAAAGGTAGACCTTGGTGGAGATAGATTGTCGGAGTTCATCGGTATGGAGGACGTTGTGGATAAAGCGTTCAGCGCCGGTCTGATGCGCATCCCACAGAAGGACCCCATATTGGAAAGGACCCACCATGCCGGAGTGGTCTGTCGCGCGGAGCCTTAGTGACAGGCTTTCGGAAAATGCGGTCAGGAGTTTTGCATTTTCCTGTCCGAGCGGAATCGTAAAGACGACCAGCGAAAGGGGAATTCCCATACGGTCTGCTCGGAGACGGTCGATTTCCAATATGGTTTGGAAATCGTCGGTCATGCGGAGGATGCGGGGCAAAAATTCCTGTGTCAAGGGGCGCGTTGAAGACCCACTTTTCTTCCACAGCATTTCAATCATCGGTCGTGTGCTCCACAATTTATGAATTGCCATTTGGCATTAAGTCGTTATGGCCGGTGAGAATTTCTCACGCCAAAGAGAAACAAAACGTGGCCCGAGTTCAATTCCAATGGCGATCAGAATGGACACTCCGGCTGCAAAGATCATCCCGAACATTAAAATCACCTTACGACTGGCGGAGACCGATTTGTCGTTGTAGGTGGCTGGTTGGTAAATATTGATATTGCTGATGCGCTCGTGTTCGAGAGCCATGTCGACTCGAGCCTGCTCACGTTTTTTGGAGTAGTCTGTCAGGCTGTCTTTGAGGACGTCGTAACGTTGCTGGAGTTCGGTCAGTTCACCCTGGAGCGAATTGAGTTCTTCAAGTTTGGCGGAGACTTGAGATTGCTGATTTTTCAGTTCCGCAACTCGGCTTTCCAGGGAAAACATTTCAGCGGCCAGTTCGGCGCGCTTTTGTGAGAGTTGTACGAAGACGGGGTTGATCCCTCTGGTTGCTTGAGAGCGAGTCGGGTCGTTGGAACCGAGCAAGGTGGTTGCACGCTCTCGTTCGTTTTGGAGTTTGATCACCTTGGGGTGATTTTCTGAGAAACGTGTCAACAGATCAGAGAGCTCCAGATCAATCGAATAGAGCTTGAGTTCGGTCGTGCCAAGGGCATCATTTGGAAAGCCGGAGATATCATTGGTAGTAACCTGATTGGGCATTTCTGTGAGCAGGGAGTCCATTTTGTCGACTCCACTTCTTGCCGCTGCCAGAGAAGCGGAGGTGGTGTGGATACTGAGTTCCAACTCGCTGTGAAGTTTTTGCAGGTTCTTTTGTCGTTCATCCAGCGACCCGACGCTGACGAGATTCTTTTTGTCGCTCAGCTTTTGGGCGGCGAGATTAAACTCTTTTTCGACAAGCTTGTATTGTTCATCGAAGAATTCGAAGGAGCCGGTCGTGCGGTTGCTTTTAATATGTGCGACGACGGCTGCGTCGAGGAATGTATCGAGAATGATCTTGGCAAGTTCCGGTGACTTGGCTTTGCAGTTGGCATGGATCACACTGGAACGTTTGACTGTCGACAGGGAGATATCTTCCTGAAGTTTGCGAACGGCTTTGCGATGATCGGCGTTGAAGTTGTGAGTCACGTCGGGTTGTGATTCTGTAAGATGATAGTCGCCCGGAATAGCAGCGGTGATGAGTTGTTGATCATCGAGTGTTGCGTCTTCGAGGATGACATCCGTTCCCAGGCGTTTGACGACTTCATCAAAGATGGTTTCGCTGTTCAAGATTTCGAGCACCGAATTGATTTCGTTTTCACGAGTCTCGTTGATACTAAATGTCTGTCCAAGAGTCGCCGTGGGGTCCAGAGAGACACTTTCACGACCAATTTTGACGTAGAGCTTGGCGACAGACAGATATGTTTTGGGAAGGACGAGCAGTAACAACAGAAGACAGGTTGTCATGCCCAGAAAAGTGAACATGGCCAGTTGACGACGTGCTATCAGGGCTTTGGTGATTTCAGGCAGGAGGTTTTGAAACTCAAACGGTGCCACCTGATGATGATCAGCGGCGTCGTGACCAGTTTGTGCTGGTGACTGATCGTCGAATGGAATTTCGTTTGTCATAGTTGGCATATTCAATGTGGAAGTAGACAATCCGGGAGACTGTCGAGAGTGAAATTTGGCAGACCAGGAACTTCAAAGCGAACTCAGGAGATCAAAACTCTGAAGTGCAACTGTCTGCAAAATGAAACCCCTGCGATGGCGTTGGAATCTCCACGCGATCTAATTGCAGGTATTTAAACCTAGCATCCAGACGCAGACATGTCGGAACGATCATGCCGATTGCGAAACATTGGCTAAGTTTTCGGAGCGCGTCGTTGTCTTGCAACGATCATGTTTAGAAACATTGTGACACCATTATCACGGGATGTAGCAGGAGGATGCGAAAAGGAAACATGTGATTGAGTCGACGACTTCGAAATCGATTGCATTTAGGAAAAATAGCGTTCAAGTGAGATTTTTCTCCCACAGGCGTAGTTCATTGGCGTCTGGATGTATGAAACATGAGGATTAGATCATTCCTTTTGGCAACACGTGTTGAATTGGATAAACTGGACGAGATGATGTTTTTCGGAAACGTGAAAACTTTTGAAAATAATTCCTAAAGTCTTGAATGGTGTTCTTCGCTCTGGCAGCATATTGGTATGTTAAACATCGCCAAAGACACCCTACCACAGTCATTTTTAAGCTATTTTGCATTTCGTGTCTCCTTTATGGACACGCTGGAGCGGTATGTTCTCGCGCGTCAGTTTGAGAGATACCCGGAACGCGGATTTGGCTTTTTGACGGAAGTACCGTTTTTCCGTAACGTGGCTCCACAGATCCAGTTGGAGCTGCTGTTGAAGACGTGGACCAAACACGTTTCATTGCAAAAACAGCGGGCGACGCTGATTGATGAAAGCATCGTGTATGCGGTGTGTGAAAATGCTGCCAAAATGGTTGACGAAGAGAAAGTGCTCGTCAAACGCTACCTGCAAAAAGGGCCGATGCCTGTTTCGATTTCGTTGGATCATCAATTGTCGTCTGAACTTCGTCAGTTGCATCTGGCGTTATCCAATGAGGGTGATTTCTTGCTGTTGAGTCAGTTTGAAGACCTGCCACCAGATGAGTCGCTGCGACTTAAAACCAAGTTCAATATTGACTTAGAAGCAGCCGAAGAAATGTTTGAACCACTGGGTCGCTGGCATGTGTGTGAGAATCTGACTACATATTGTGAACTTCTACTCAATGAGCAGGAAGTCCAGCGATTCAAGCAGGTTCTGGAATTGCCAATCCGCAGTAAGTAAGACTCTCAATGAGTCTTAGAGGATGCATTTCTGACAATCAGCAGAAAATGACATATCCACACAACGGCAATTGAGTTATAGATTTAGCGCCATTCTAGGCTGCTCATTTCTCACGTCTGTTGAACTCACTTGCATGTTTCCACCGGATCGCATGAAATTGCTGGTTGTCTTGGCTGTGGTGGCGATAGCCATGCCTGGGTGTCGGCTTGCTCGCTCTGCCCATACTCAGCGGTCGATTTCG
>JBGSVC010000384.1:0-5591 GCA_041753175.1 Planctomycetaceae bacterium | reverse complement strand
ATATGCACCGACGCCACCGATTGGCTCAACGACGATCGGTTGACCGTGAACAGCCCTTGTATGCCACTGCCAATCCCAACGACTCTGTCAAGGAACTTGCTGCATTCATTAAGGACCAGGAATTAACGCCAGCAGCCGCATCGATTCGCAAAGAGCTGGAAGGCCAATTTCTGGCCGCGTTGGATCAACTCGATGAAAGTGACCGAGAGATTCTGATCATGCGCCATTATGAGCAATTGGGGAATGGCGATGTTGCGACGTTGTTGCATATTTCCCCGGCAGCCGCTGGCATGCGACATCTCAGAGCGCTGCGCCGTCTACGTGAAGTGCTCGGCGAAAGTCAGGACGGTTTTGCATAGTTGACCTCGTGATGGATGCCTTCCGAGATGAGAAATGCTCAGTAAGCGAATACTGACTTGAGTTATTAACCTCCATATTAGACGCCAACCCATGTCGACACGAACTTCATCTCTCATACCATCGATTTCGCGTGAAGATTTCCCGAACGAAGAGGAACATCTGGCGGCGATTATGGTGCAGATGATCGATGCACATCGGGTGGAATCGTCGTTTGATCCTGAAGGCTGGTTTCGGACCTACAAAATCTACGAATCCGAGATGCGAAGCCTATGGGCGACCGCGCTCATTGCCAGTGAATTCGGTTTGGGCAGTGACACAAAATCGTGGAAACAGATCAGCACACCTCAGGAAGTCTTGCAGAAAAAAGAGAAACGTCGCAGCGGTTCCCCACCAGTCGTTACGGAAATTGGGGAATACAAAATTGTCCGGGAATTAGGTCGCGGCGGAATGGGGATTGTGTATGAAGCAATCGAGCCGAATTTGAAACGCTCCGTTGCGTTGAAGATGATCCTTCGCGGCGAACTGGCCACCAGTGATGATTTTGATCGCTTTCGAATTGAAGCCGAAGCTGCCGCCAAACTCAACCATCCTAGTATTATTCCGGTCTACGAATTTGATACCTGGCAGGGTCAACCCTTCTTTACGATGCAGTATATCGAGGGGACGACTCTGGCCCGACGTCTGGACGATGGCCCGATGTCACGTCGCGCGGCTGCGGCTCTGTTAGTACCGATTTGTCATGCGGTCGCGTTAGCACATGCCAACGGGATTTACCATCGCGACCTGAAACCATCGAACATACTCATTGATGAATTTGAACGCCCTTTTGTGACTGATTTTGGGTTGGCCAAAAGAGTGCCGTTGTCGATCGATATTTCACAAGGCAGCACTCCTGGTTTATCAGTCGCTCACGTTCCCATGAGTGTGACACACAGCGGAGCGGTCTTGGGGACTCCGAGCTACATGGCTCCTGAACAGGCGGCAGGACAGCGGGGAAAAATCTCGGCTGCAACCGATGTCTACAGTCTGGGGGCGATTCTTTATGCAATGCTAACTGGAAGACCGCCGTTTCTGGGAGTCAGTCCGGTCGACACGATGCTGATGGTGTTAGAACAAGATCCCATTCCGCCTCGGCTGATCAATCGTCGTGTCGATCCGGATCTGGAAATGATTGTGCTCAAATGTCTGCAAAAACCGGCAGATTTGAGATATGAATCTGCCAACGAACTTGCCAAAGATCTCCAGGCCTATCTGAATAACGAGCCTGTTTCTGCCCGTTCATCGCGTTTTAGTCAGATTGTCAGCCGGGTGTTGCGTCAAACACATCATGCTTCCGTGCTGGAATACTGGGGACTGTTGTGGATGTGGCATGCCTGGGTGCTGGTCGTGCTCTGTTTTACGACCAACGCGATTCAGTTGTTGGGGAATTCATCGCGATTGCCTTACTTATTTTTGTGGACATTTGGGTTGGGAACCTGGGCGTATATCTTTTGGAACCTGCGTCGTCGAGCAGGACCAGTGACATTTGTCGAACGTCAAATTGCACACACCTGGGCTGGCAGTATGGCGTGCAGCACACTGCTTTATGGTGTCGAGGCGATTATGGATCTGCCAGTGCTGACGCTTTCACCTGTGCTCGCGCTGGTTGCGGCGATGGTTTTTCTGGTCAAAGCCGGGATTTTATCGGGCGAGTTTTATATACAGGCGGTCGTGCTTTTTGCGACGTCCATTCTCATGGCCTGTATTCCGGATTATGCTGTGGGTCTGTTTGGAATGGTTTCTGGGGCCTGTTTTTTTATACCCGGATTGAAGTTTTATCGACAGAAGAAGCGTATGGTGTCTCTCGATGCCCAATCCCGATAAGCCCGTTTTCGATGTCATCCTTCCTGCCATCAGCGGCGGTTGGACGCGCGAGCAGATCATGGTGGGCAAACATCAGATCGACTTCATTCGCCCGATGAACGCTGATGCTCTGCTCGACGATCCGCTCGTTCACCAACGCCATGCCCAGGATGGTTACATGCCATACTGGGCATATTTGTGGCCGACGACCCAGCACATGGTCGCCTATTTCGATCGTCATCCGCTGCCTGCAGGTTCGCGCACTCTGGAACTGGGTTGTGGGATTGGACTATTAGGGTTGGGGCTGGGCTTGCAAGGGTATCACGTGACGATCACAGACTACGATCCACTTTCCGTAGAGTTGTCGTTGGCCAATGCCCGTCTCAATGGACTCGAAGAGTTGCAAGGGTTTGCCTATGACTGGCGAACGCCTCTCCATGTTCTGGACTGGGATGTGATGGTTGCCAGTGATGTGTTGTATGAACGGCGACATCATGAACCTGTCATCGAATTATTAACGAATTGCCTGACAAAACAGCAGGTCTGTTATTTGGGAGATCCCGGGCGCGGACTGTTGCCGACATTTATCGACCAGGCCAAAAAGACGCTGCGTGTCGATGTTTCGCTGGATCTGGGGCAAAGCTGGGGGGATCAGCTTTCGAGTGACTACAAAACGACACTTCTCAGGATCACGCGTCACTAAACGATCATGTGGGCATCGTGTCAGGGATTGACTGAGGTTGGATTGACCACCGAGTGATGCCAGTCATGAATCAGTTTCAATGTCTGGGCGCGGTTGGTTTCGTTGAGTATCTCGTGGTAGGAAGATGGGATCACCTGATGATGCCAATGTTTTTGAGCTCTGGTATCAAACCATGCTTTGGCGACGGATGAAGAAACAATGACATCATGTTCGGCCTGCAACATCATCAAGGGGGTGTCAATGGGAGTCTGGTCTTCCCGGGCCTGCTGTTGAGCTGCCTGCGTGGCAAAAAACCATCGTGCAGTCACCGTTCGCTCAATCAAGGGATCCCCCGAGCGACTTAAGATGACATCATCGTCGTGCGTGAGGGTGGTCGCGCGAATCCTGTTGGAGAAGCGTGTCGAGGGAGCCAGCCCGACCAGAATTCGCCCCAGGTATTTTTTCCACTCGGGGACCGGCAGGCCCAATTCCAGAAATGGGCTCGAGAGGACAACAGAGGCCGGGTGAATCACATTTCGCTGAAGCGCGCGTATTACAACCAGTCCTCCCATGCTATGCGCCAGGACATGCATCCGTTCAGGCTCCACTCCTAACCCATAAAAGACCATCCGCAGATCGGTGACGTAATCATCAAAGTGATCAGGATCGACGCGTCGACCAGACGATAATCCATGCCCGCGAAAATCGAATGTGGTCACATTCCATCGCTGAGCCAGAAACGATTTGACAACATGTTGGTATCGTCCGCTGTGTTCTCCAGTTCCATGCACAATGAGAACATGCGGAGCGCCCGGAAAATCAAACCAGGTGTGTGTCGCGAGTGCCATTTTATCGGGGGTTAGAATCCAATGATCAACGGGCATGTTAAGGTGGCTCGATCAACTCAAGAGTAATATTCGAAGGGGAATGACGTAACCTTATTGAATGAATGCGCTTGCAATAACAAGCATGATGCCGGAGAATAATGGTTATGATCCGAGAAAGTGAAAAAAACGCACAATTATTTGTCTTGGGACGTGCTTTGTGTGTCACAATTGACTGATCAATGTGGTTGATAAAGATACGACAACAAGATCGAATAAAATGTTGACCACATTTCGTTTGGGTATCAAGTTAGTCGTAGAAATTATATCGCCAAGTCCAACACCTCTGCTCTCCTTTCAAATGAGTCATCATCGTTCCTTGGATTCCCATCATTCCCGTGTTTCAGGAAGAATAGCACGATGCAAGCTGTGAAACTTTTATTCTCTCAAAACAATCTGCGATGGTCAGATATCAAAGCCTGGTTGACCAGTTTTGTAGTTCATATGCTGGTCTTGGTCGCATTTGCGAGTATTACTCACGTCACGATTGAGCAATCACAATTATTTCTGGTCAGATCAAAAATTGAGAAGGCGATCGAAGAACCGGAGTTTGAGTTTCAGGAATTCAAGTTCTCTACAGAAGCCTCCGACCAGATTGGTGGAGAAAACGACTTGAATGTCGAAGGAAGTGCGCTGGCAGCGACAATGACCTTTGGCGAAGCGCTTCCTGAAACAGTCGTCGAACAGGAAATTCGGGATGAGTATTTCAAAGTCGATGTCCCGACGACCATTCCCGTCTTCCAGCCATCCAATGCCGAACTGACGGAAATGATCACTGTCTCAGGTCAGACAGAATTCGTGGGGGGCGTGAAAGGGGCGATGGATCGACTGGCGTTTGAGATTGCAGGATCACTCAAAGACAAACCGACGCTGGTCATCTGGATGTTCGATGCCTCGTTATCACTCAAAGATCGACGCAACGCGATTGCAGATCGCATCAATCAGGTTTATGAGCAATTGGGTGTGATGAAAGTGGGTTCGGAAGGAGCACTGAAAACTGCGGCCATCCGCTATGGGGGTGATGTCAATCTCATGACCAACGACCCCGTCGATACCGACAAAATCGGCGATTTTATCAAAGCCATTCGCAGTATCCCCCCGGATGAAACAGGTGAAGAACTGGTCTTTTCGGCCTGTGAACTGGCGCTCAACAAATGGATGCCCTACAAAACAAAAGGGCGTCGAAACATTATGGCGATTATTGTCACTGATGAACGTGGTGATGATATCAACAAACTGGAAGGCGTAATCGACACGACTCGTCGCTATGGGATCAAATGTTACTGCGTTGGCAATGCGTCGCTGTTTGGCAGACAAAAAGGGTACGTGATGTGGACGTATCCGGATGGATATCAGGAGGAATTGGAAGTTGATCAGGGACCGGAATCATTCTACCCAGAGCAGTTGACATTGCCTTTCTGGGGGAGCCAGAATTTGCCATTGGAACGTCTCTCTGCCGCTCAAGGCCCGTATGCCCTCGCCAGACTCTGCAATGAATCGGGTGGGTTGTATTTGATCACCGATGAATCCCGTGCTGCATATCATTTTGATCCTGCGATCATGCGATCCTATGTCCCAGATTACAGACCTGTGGAAATCATTCGCCGAGAGGTTGAAAGCAGCCCGGCGAAAATGGCTTTAATTAATGCCATCAATGCGTCGTCGATCGAACGCATCTCTGCCCCTGTCTTGGCTTTCCGAGCCGATGAAGATGCAAGACTTCGGGCGGAATTAACGGAAGCTCAGAAACCGTTGGCAATTCTTGATTATCGCCTCGAACAAATGCTTAGTTTTCTGGACAATGGCGTGAAGTTTCGTGATCA
>JBGSVC010000383.1:0-5972 GCA_041753175.1 Planctomycetaceae bacterium | reverse complement strand
TCTGGATACGAATGTTGGGCGCGTTCTCGATTATCTGGAAGAGACGGGACTCGATAAAAATACGGTCGTGATTTATTCATCCGACCAGGGATTTTATTTGGGGGATCACAACTGGTTTGACAAGAGATTTATGTATGAGCCTTCGCTGAAACAGCCGTTGCTGGTGAAGTGGCCGGGAGTTGTCAAGCCGGGGAGCGTCAATCAACAGATGGTCTCTAATCTGGATTTTGCAGAGACGATGCTGGAAGTGGCAGGAGTTCAGGTGCCTGCTGAGATGCAGGGGCAAAGTCTGTTGCCCTTATTAGAGGGAAAGAATCCCGACGATTGGCGTGACTATCACTTTTATCAATATTACGAATTCCCAGGGCCGCATTCCGTTTTCCGACATCGGGGCGTGCGGAGTGAGCGTTATAAATTGATTGAGTTTTATCAGGTCGATGAGTTTGAATTTTATGATCTGGAAAAAGATCCCCATGAGATGCACAACGTCATCGATGATCCTGCGTACTCGGATGTGATCTTAAAGCATCGCGAGGCGCTCAAGGCCATGCTCAAAAAATACGATGTTCCCGAAGATGTGGCGCCACCGAAAAAAGAGGGGTCAAAGAAACGGAAGATGTAATCGGTCGGGAAGTGCTTGCCAAATCCATGCATAGACCTGCTTACGGTTGAGGGATCACTCGTTTTTTGTTCTTCATTTCTTGGGTCGGGAGTTTGACATCCCAGGCAAGTCCGACTTTTTTCATCCCCCAAATGACGTACCAGGCGAGATCTGGCTGCCACCATTCGAGTCCATGGCGGGCTGAGGTTGGGAAGGCATGGTGATTGTTGTGGAATCCTTCGCCACTGCTGAAGATGCCGCACCAAAAGTTGTTGCGTGACTGGTCAGAAGACTGGTAGTCTTGAGAACCAAACATATGGCAGATGGAGTTGACAGAAAACGCAAGATGTTGCACGACAAAAATTCGAACGCATCCTCCCCATAAAAATCCGAGGAAGGCCCCTTCTTTGGTGCCGGTGAGGGCGAAAGCGATGAGTGTCGGGATGATGTAGGCGAGCGGAAACCAGACAAATTCCCATGTGCGGTGAATAAAGACGGCCAAAGGATCTTTGCACAGATCCGGGACATATTTTCTGTGATCTGTTTTGATGATGTGTCCTGACAATAGCCATCCCAGGTGGGCATGAAGAAATCCTTTGATGCCGTTCCACAAGCCTGGAGGGTATTCGTGTGGTGAATGTGGATCGCCGGGTTTATCGCTGAGGGCATGGTGTTTACGATGAGTCGAGCACCAGTCGATCGGTGATTTTTGAACCGCGAGAGCTCCCATGATCATCCAGAAGCCACGGACCCAGGTGTAAGTCTCAAAAGAACGATGAGTCAGAAGCCGGTGGTAGCCGAGGGTGATCCCAAGGCCTGTGAGCAGATAGCCGACAAAAAAAATGGTGAACTGAGTTTGATCAAGCCAGCCGTACTGCCAACTGTAGATCATGGTAAAAATAAGGCCGACGATCGGGAGGACCACTCCGATGAGCGCACCGATTTTATGAAGCAGTGGAGAATCCGGAGCCAGGACAGTCCGTTCATGCTCCTCCGGAATGACTTCGGTGAGATCATGAGCAACTGAAGACTGTGGAAAGCGGTTTTCAGTGCATGGCGGGGGTGGGGGAGTCGTCGAATGAACAGGCATCAGCAGGAAAAATCCTTGGCGAAGTCAATCTGGCGTGAGAGCTACCCTTGAGTGTAGGGTGAGAGGCGACGGGTTTCCATGACTGATTTTCGAACAAGGCTAATTCGGCGGAATCTTTCTTTGAGAAGCTGTGAATTTCAGACTTGGCGAATTTAGCAGCCTGTTGACAATCGACTGCGTGTCTGTATTCAACCTTTCAGATTACTCTTGAACCTGGAGTCTATGATCATTGCTTCTTTGGAATCAAACAGCTTTCAGGAAAAATCAACGGGCTGCTAGCCGAGTTTGGAGCGGAAATAGTCGGTCGCGGCTTGAATCGCAGCCGGGATACCTGCAGGATCTTTTCCACCTGCTTCTGCCAAGTCTGGGCGTCCCCCCCCTCCCCCACCGACGAGAGGAGCTGTGACTTTGATGCAATCGTTGGCGCTGAGTCCTTTTTTAGTTAAAGGCTTGCTAATAGCGGCCAGGAGAGCGACACGACCTTCGATCTCGGCAACCATAAAAATGGCGACGGCGTCTGACTGTTCGCGAATCTGATCAGCGTATTCGCGGAGGGCTTCGCGAGCGACATTTTGAAGTTGATGCACGATGACATTGACGCCAGCGACGGTTTGGCCTTTCGCGATCAGGTCGGTAACGCTGCTTTGAATTGACTGGCTCATTTGAGTCGCGAGAGCCGCTTTTGCATCAGCGAGTTCTTGTTGGAGTGAAGCGATGCGGGTAATGATCTCCTGGGGTAGGTTGACTTTGAGTTGAGCTTTGAGTTCGCTGACGAGGGCTTCTGTGTTGCGGATGGACTCGCGAACTTTGGGGCCGGTCAGAGCTTCAATCCGTCGGACTCCTTTAGCGACTGCTGATTCGGCGACAATTTTGCACATGCCGACTTGTCCGCTATTGACCAGATGCGTTCCACCGCAGAGTTCTTTGCTATAGTCGCCGATGCTGACCATTCTGACGAGTTCTGGATATTTTTCGCCGAAGAGGGCCATGGCACCGGCGGCGCGGGCTTCCTCGATCGGAAGCAACTGAGTGGTGACGGAGGAGCCCTGAGAGATTTTTTCGTTGATGATTTCCTCGATACGCTGTAGTTCTTCTGAGGTGACGGCCTGGCGGTGAGAGAAGTCGAAGCGCATGGAGTCTGCCTCAACTTTGGAACCGCGCTGGAGTGCGTTTTCGCCGATGACTTGGTGAAGGGCATAGTGGAGCAGGTGAGTTGCGGAGTGAGCACGT
Organism: Planctomycetaceae bacterium; assembly: GCA_041753175.1. Classification (GTDB taxonomy): domain Bacteria; phylum Planctomycetota; class Planctomycetia; order Planctomycetales; family Planctomycetaceae; genus SXPC01. The sequence continues at coordinate 3,051 of JBGSVC010000383.1, read as the reverse complement.
CGGATTCCTTCTCGACGTTTGGCATCGACGGTCGCGGTGACTGGTTGTCCGACTTTGAGTTCACCTTCAACAAGTGTGCCGATGTGAATCCAGAGGTTGCCGCCATCTTTTTGAGTATCTTCGACGATGAACTTCATCCCTGAAGAGGAGATTTCGCCTCGATCTCCGACTTGTCCACCAGACTCACCGTAGAAGGGGGAGCAGTCGAGGACGATACCGATGGGAGTAGCATGTTGTTTTTGAGCGAACTTCTCAACGAGCTGCTTTTGGGAAATGATCCCGACGATTTCAGCGTTGGCTGATTCCTGTTCGTATCCCAGAAATGTCGTTTCACCTTTGGCTTTTCGAATCGCATCGAGGGGGCCTTCCGACATGACGGCATCGACGGTCACGCGTCCACTTTTTTGTTCGTGTTCACGCATCAGCTCGTTGAAGCGGTCGCGGTCAACTTTGAGTTCATTCTTGGCGGCGAGGGCTTCGGTGAGTTCGATCAGAAAGCCATCGGTCTGGTGAAGGTCGAACGCATCGTCGCCGGAGAAGACGCCTGCAACGGCTTTCTTCATATGGTTTTGAAATCGAGAGAGACCGCGATCAATCGTGTTTAAGAATTGAGTTTCTTCCTGTTTGATCACTTCCTGAACGACAGGGATCGTTTCTGTGAGGTCGGGATAGGGTTTTTTGAGCAGATCAACGACCACGGGGACGAGTTGACCCAGGAAGTTTTCCTGTTTTCCGAGTAGATAACCTTCTAGGACAGCACGTCTGAGGAGTTGACGGACGACATAGCCTTGTTTGGCATTGTCGGGGAGGACGTTTTCGTGAATGCACATGGTGACGGCGCGGACGTGGTCGGCGATGCGTCTGACAGCTCGTCCGTGATCGGCTTTGAATTCGTAGCCTTTTCCGATGATCTCACCGACAGCGTCACACAGTGGGCGGAGGGTATCGATCTCGAAATTACTTTCGACACCTTGCAGGACGGCTGCCGTTCGTTCCAGTCCCATCCCGGTATCAATGTTTTTCTTAGGGAGGGGCACGAGGTTATTGGGAGGATTGCCTTGTCGGTTGAACTGGGTGAAAACGAGATTCCAGATTTCGACTTCTTTTCCCCCCGATGCCGGATGAAAATAGATTTCGCTACACGGGCCACAGATGCCGTCGGGGCCATCAGTGGGCGAGCCAGCCGGCCAGAAGTTTTCGTATTCATCGCAACGCATGATGCGATTGGCGGGGAGTCCGATTTCTTGTTCCCAGATACCAAAGGCTTCGTCGTCATCCAGATAGACGGTGACGGTGAGTTGTGCGGGGTTGATGCCCAGCCATTTTTTGCTTGTGAGGAATTCCCAACCCCAATGGATCGCATCTTTTTTGAAGTAGTCACCGAAGGAGAAATTGCCGAGCATTTCGAAAAACGTATGGTGATAGGCGGTAACGCCGACGTTTGAGATATCGCCCGTGCGGAGGCATTTCTGACAGGTCGTGGCTTTGGTGAAATCGGGTTTCCCGAGGCCAAGGAATTCATTTTTGAATTGATTCATGCCAGCCGGGGTGAACAAGACGGTGGGATCGTTGGGAACGAGGACATCGCTGGCTTTACGGAGGCAGCCTTTGGACTCAAAGAAACTCAAATAGGCTTCACGGAGGTCGTCAGTTTTCATATCAGCTTTTAACAATAAGGGTGGCGGCGAAAAACCAAAACGCAATTATGAAACGGGAGAAGGATTCTGGCAACAGAGTTTGATTGGCTGGATGATGAAGAAATTGATTCAACGCGACTTTTTTTCTCTGGTTGTTTATGATGATGCCTGTTTGGGAAGGTCTTAAAATACTCGAAGTCGCTTGGTCAGCATTTCAATCTTTCGAAGAATAAAGGGCAAATTGATGAGAATTGCGGAGATCTTTTTACCTGAATTTGAACGAGAAGTGATGCGGACACGAAAAGTCCTGGAATTAATTCCAGCCGAAATAATGAGTTGGCAACTGGATGAGGAGTTTCGTTCCATTGGGTGGAATATGAATCATCTTGTGGAGATCGTCGGTTGGTTGAAGTCAATTGTCGAACAGAGCGAATGGGATCTGGCGCCTGTTGATGGTCCAACTTATGATACACCATCGATCAATGACCCCGTCGAATTGTTATCCCATTTAGATCGGAACGCTGCGCAAGCGAAGACGGCACTCTTACATGCCAGTGATGAATCGATGGCAGAGGAGTGGTCCTTAAAGCAGGCCGGTCAGGTTTTGTTTACGGTCAGCAAAGCAGAATGTCTGCAAACCTGGGTGATCAACCATTTAGTCCACCACCGGGCAATTTTGACGATCTATCTCCGCAAATGCGGAATTGAAGGTCTACCGTACTATGGTATGTGAGTACGGTATGTGAGTACCTTCAACGGCTTGAGAGCACCTTCGAGTTTCTAACGAAGGGCTTGATATTGAACAAAAATCACACGACGTTGTAAGCCACTAGGACTTTCTGTCGAATTTCTTCGGTAATTTCTGGGTTTTCTTCGAGGAAGAGGCGAGCTTTGTCGCGTCCCTGGCCCAGACGCTGTTCGCCATAACTAAACCAGGCACCTGATTTCTCAATGATGCGGTGGTTGACGGCCAAATCGATGACATCACCTTCAAACGAGATGCCCCGTCGGTTGAGCATATCGAATTCGGCGACTTTGAAAGGCGGGGCGACTTTGTTTTTGACGACTTTGGCTTTCATGCGGATGCCCGTCGTTTCCTCACCTTCAGTGAGTGTGGCGAGACGTCGGACATCGATGCGACAGGAACAGTAGAATTTGAGTGCCCGCCCGCCGGGGGTCGTTTCTGGACTCCCAAACATGACGCCAATTTTCTCACGGATCTGATTGATAAAGAGAACGGTCGTTTTGGATTTGGAGATGGCACCCGTGAGTTTACGCATCGCCTGACTCATCATGCGTGCTTGAAGCCCAACATGGCTATCACCGATTTCGCCATCAAGTTCGGCTTTGGGAACGAGTGCAGCCACGGAGTCGACAACGATAACGTCGACGGCGTTGGATTTAATGAGCATTT
>JBGSVC010000382.1:0-4864 GCA_041753175.1 Planctomycetaceae bacterium | reverse complement strand
AGAAATGATGGCGGCCATTGAGCACAACTGCAAAGACTTCGGAATTACGCTCATGGATCTGAAGGACCATCGTCAGGGTGTTGTGCATATCGTAGGTCCCGAACAAGGCCTGACACAACCTGGCATGACTATCGCCTGTGGCGACTCCCATACCAGTACCCACGGAGCCTTCGGCACAATCGCCTTTGGAATCGGCACCAGTCAAGTCGCCTATGTGCTCGCCACACAGACGTTGGCAATGAACAGACCCAAAGTTCGAAAAATCGAAGTTAATGGGAAGCTCGGACGCGGGGTCTACGCCAAAGATGTGATTCTCCATATCATTCGCAAGCTCGGAGTTCAGGGGGGCGTGGGGTATGCCTACGAATATTCCGGCGAGACGTTTTCCCATATGACGATGGAAGAACGGATGACAGTCTGCAATATGAGTATCGAAGGGGGAGCCCGCTGTGGTTATATCAATCCTGATATGAAGACGGTCCAGTATCTTGAAGGACGTCCGTTTGTTCCCAAGGGTAAACAATTTGCAACCGCTGCAGAGTGGTGGCTCTCACAAGCCTCTGATGCCAATGCTGCCTTCGACGATGTCGTCAGTTTTGATGCAGCGACCATTGCCCCGACCGTCACGTGGGGAATTACACCAGGTCAGGCCATCGGTATTGATGAAACGATCCCGACACTCGCCAGCTATCCTTCCGACGAGCGCACTGTCGTTGCAGAGGCTCTCGCCTATATGGATCTCAAAGAGCAGCAATCTCTGGAAGGACTCAAAATTGACGTGGCATTCATCGGGTCGTGTACGAACGGTCGCATTTCTGATCTTCGTGAAGCGGCTTCAATCGTCAACGGCCACAAAGTTGCTCCGAATGTTAAAGCACTCGTTGTTCCGGGCTCACAGCTTGTTCGCAAACAAGCAGAGGAAGAAGGACTCGACGAAATTTTCAAGGCCGCGGGCTTTGAATGGCGCGGGGCAGGTTGCTCGATGTGTCTGGCGATGAACCCTGACAAACTTCAGGGACGAGAAGTCTGTGCGTCGTCAAGCAATCGCAACTTCAAAGGCCGGCAGGGTAGTCCGACAGGTCGCACGCTCCTGATGAGCCCCGCCATGGTCGCCGCCGCCGCGATTAAAGGGCATGCGACTGATGTTCGCAATATGCTGTCGTAACTAGCTTTGAGTTTGCTTGATGGATCGCAAAAGAAATTATATCAAATTGGCGGCATCGATGGATCGTTGCTCGACTCAATAATACGTTAACCTCAACTCAAGACCACGGATTCACATCGATTATGTCTGCCATCATAACACAAGTCACCGGACCCGGTGTTCCTTTGCTTCTCCACGATATTGACACCGATCGCATCATTCCTGCTCGCTTCCTGCGATGCGTCACTTTTGATGGAATTGGGCAATATGCGTTTGAAGACGATCGTCAGCAAGACCCACAACATCCATTCAACGAAGACAAGTATCGCAGCGCCAATGTCCTGGTCGCTGGGCGAAACTTTGGCTGTGGATCTTCTCGCGAACATGCTCCCCAGTCACTCATGAGATGGGGCATCGCTGCAATCATCGCTGAGTCGTTCGCGGAAATCTTCTTCGGCAACTGTATCTCATTAGGCGTTGTGCCGGTCACTGCATTACGGGCAGATTTGGAAAAATTCGAAGCTGCAATCAAAGCCGATCATACCGCTCAGGTGACAGTCGACATCGAAAGCATGTCGGCGAACATTGCAGACCAGACAATCAAAATTCACATGCCACAAAGTGCTCGTGATGCGCTGATCACAGGTCAGTGGGACTTCCTGGCCCAACTTCTGGAAAACAAGTCGGCAATCCAAAAGACGGCCCAGCACCTGGCCTATATGCACGATTATCAAAGCGCCTGACAGTCGCCTCCTGGTATCTTGAAAGACAAAAATAAAACGGGTCGCTTGCAGAAGTGTTTGCATGCGACCCGTTTTAAATTTTTAATCCTGGGATATTAACTGGAAGACACCTGAGAATGACCATTCCAGTGATCAGACAGGAGATTAAAAGCGATAGATAAAGTCGACCGTTGTGCGATTGCGAATCACGTCTTCACGATCGCTGATCGGGATTTCATAAGCGACGCCAAGTTCCGTCATGGTCGTAGGCTTGTATTTCAAGCCAAACGCCAAAGTCACCAGATCATCACCGGCGATTCCTGGTGAGCCGAGGTTGAACAGGTCGCCACCACCTACGCCTGGAACACCTGCATTGCCATTGCTCATGTAGTGATACCAGTTGGTTTCAATCAGACCATACAGCTTATCGCCAAACTGTCGGTCGACATGATTCGACCAATACCAGATCTGATTTTCGGCAGAGGTGTCGACAGGGAGACGAAATCCAGTTGCTGACATAAAATGCCAGCGATCCAGAAATTCAGTTCCACCGGTCACGAACAGATTGAACTCACCATCTCCATTCCCTTGGAGTGTTTGAGTCGAACCGGTCGGGAGTTCGAATGTCAAACCGGCTGACAACAAACGCTGATTGGCAGCATCTTGAATCAGACCATATTTCAAGCCCAACGAAAGGTCTCCCCATCCATCATCGATCAATGGGTTTGTTGATGTTGCATAACCATCCTTGGTCGCAATCAACGACAATCGGTCTGTAATCGCAGCTCGAATCTGCACGGCAATCAAGTTCACATGACCACCCCCGGCTGCTTTTGGGACTTCATGATGAATGAAGATCGGACGCAATTCAGAAACCGTCCGTGGGTCTTCAAAAAATACGGGATTGGAAATCGGACTGATGAATCCGTCAAAGCACGGTGTCGTTCCCTGAAACAATCCTCCTGCAGTGAACAACGTCGACAAACAAGACGACGGAGCGCAACCAAGTCCCGTACAGGAATCCAGATCGCAACATTCATCCAATCCACAGCATGGATCTTCAGGACACACACAACTCGGATCAGGGGCACAGCCACATACGAATGACTGGTCGCAGAGCGGCCCTGCCATGGCGGAACCACCTAAGCCGATTAACACAATAAATGCTGCGTAAACATTCTTAATCTGACGCCGTTTTAGCCAACTCGTCACTAACATCGCTATCCTCCATGAGAACGCTTAAACTATTTCCAAATCGGAAAGACAAACACCCCATTGTGGAGATGCTTGTCTTTTAATCGGCCAGTTTATGCTTATAGATAGCGATTTCTTTGAGTGTCCAGATAACCGGAAGAGTTCTCTTATTTTCGCTCGTTCCTATTCAAAAGATGAGCGCCCTCATGATCCGATAGGCATTGAAAATTCTGTCGGATTTCTTCTGCGATGCGCACCGGTCGACCCGTCCTCGAATTGACCAGCACCCATGTTGTCTGCGCCTGACACACGATTGTTCCATGTCTCTGACTGACAAATTCATATCTTCTGCGTGATGAAATCTTCTCCATATCGACAACCCAACTCTTCACAAGAATCACATCTCCCCTATGAACCGGTTGGAGATATTCAACATGATGCGAGCGGGCTACCCAGGATACTTCCAACTGACGATACCGTGATGCAGGCCAACCCTGCATCTCCGAATGCGCGACAGCAATTTTCTGCATCCAGTCAACATAGACCACGTTGTTAACGTGTTCATTGTCATCCAAATGACTGGCGTCGACTTGAATCTCTGCCTCGTAGATCAGTCCCATCAACGATCCCTGTACGCTGGCTTGTCTGGAGGCGGACTTGATCGATGTTGTCTCATCGGCGTTTGAGTGTGTAGGGAGAATTCATGGCAACGCTGGCATCGTCGGCGATGTGTACCTAGCAATGCACATGCGGATTGCCACGGAAATGCCACACAAAAGCAGGACCTTCCAATCGCCAGTTATCCCACACGCCATCGCTCCCCAGATCACTGTCGGCGTAGAAAGCCAGACGACAGGATTCCAGTCCACCCATCTTGCTTAAAGCCGCCTTGACTTCATCCTGGTCAGTGGCGCGATAGGGTTCCAGCAATTTTTTCAAGACCCCCTCGACGACACCTTTCTGATCTGATGTCAATTCAGAAAGAGGCAAACCGGGGATCTCACTGCGAAAGGCGCTATTTCCCTCGACAGGTGTTTTAGGCAGCAGGGCCTGCGTGCGCTGTCGGCCATCGAGCATGGGAAAGATCTCGTTGGCAGCCAGGGCCTGTTCCCAAAAGACATTCCCTTTGTGATCTTTAGATTCATAAAAATCTTCGGCAGCATGTCCATAAAAAATTGGACCGCCAAAACAGACATGGTCGGTCGTGTTGCCATCGCAGCGCATGGTCATGTGACGCCCCGTCATGACAAATTCAAATTGCTCTGACCCCGGCTCACCAAAGATGGCAATCGATTGATCCTCGCCAAAGCCACCGGCATCGTCGGTGAGTTGTTGGTCAATTTTCGTGACCCACTCAGGTTGCAGCATCGCTTCAAAAATATGTCGAATGATATCTCGTTGTTCATCTGTGAAAAAGTTGCTGTTAATGATCTTGTTGGTGATGTTCCAGTTGTTGTTGACGTGTGTCCGCAACAGCCCGCGGTCGGGCAAATGGTGGTCCCAGGCAAAGCAGAGGCTCTCTTTCTGCCCCGGCGTGAATGTCTCATGCAATGTTTTGACAAATGACTCCGCTGATGGTGTCGCTCCGGGAGTGTCGTGCGCAAATAGCCATGGTTGCGATGCCGACAACGCTAAAGCTGAGAGACTCGTGGTCTTCAAAAACTCCCGTCGTGAAGATCCAGGATAGAAATGACTCATAACAGACTCCTCAGACAAATGGGCAAGTTCGTGGTCCAATCAACTGATCCTATCCCATCAAACACCCCAGATCAATTTTAGGTTCGAAAGATCTGCACTGAGGAAT
>JBGSVC010000381.1:0-15937 GCA_041753175.1 Planctomycetaceae bacterium | reverse complement strand
CTTCGATTGAAATGTTCCTCGAAAAACCTTGATATATTTCGGATTTCTATCTTTTAGCTCAAAAAGTCAACGAGACCCTGTTATGAAAAAACGCAGAGCCGTCGCCTTGCTGGTTGAACGTTCAAACGAATACTGTCGTGATATCCTTCGTGGTATTCGCGACTATCTCAAGATTAACCCTTACTGGTCAATCTACCTTCCCGAACATGAGCGTGAGACTGTTCCAAAATGGCTCAGTCAATGGGATGGTGACGGAATAATTACACGGTTGGAAACTCAGGAACTAGCAGATATCATCTCATCTTTGAATGTTCCGATAGTCAATTTAAGTGTGATGAGTTTGATGCCCGGTGTCCCATCAGTGACAGTTGATAATGATCAGGTAGCAAAAATAGCAGCCGACTATTTGATAGGATTAGGATATCGGAATTTTGGCTTTTGTGGTGACCCAGGATTTCGATGGTCCACCGAACGGCAGGACGCTTTTGTCGCCTGTCTGTCTCAGCATGAATTCAACTGCGAAGTTTATCAGTCGGACCATGTCTTTGATCCAGGCTTTAGCTGGAATGTGGAACGTGAAAAGCTTATGTCCTGGTTAGTAGAATTACATCGTCCTTGTGCAATTCTGGCGTGTCATGATATCAAGGCTCAGAAAATTCTGGATAGTTGTCGCGAACTGGGGATCGCTGTGCCTGAGGAGATATCCGTTCTGGGTGTCGACAATGATGAACTTGTCTGCGACTTTTCACATCCCACACTTTCGAGCATTTGTTTGAATACACGTCGGGTAGGATTCGTAGCCGCTGATATGCTTACAAAAATGATGACCGGAACAGAACAAAATCCCGAAAGCTTAAAAATTCACCCGTCTGGAATTCGCCTGCGTCAATCGTCTGGCAGCAGAGCCGTAGATGATCCATTTGTGGCCCATGCCCTCACCTTTATTCGCGAGTTTGCGACTTCAGGAATTAATGTGACTGACATTCTCAATCAAATAAATCTGTCTCGTCGTTCGTTAGAGCATCGATTTATGAAGACTCTTGGACGAAGCCCTCATGAAGAAATCACTCGAGTAAAAGTCAGCGAAGCAAAACGACTCCTCACTGAAACTGATTTGAGTGTTGGAGAAGTTGCAGTTCGATGTGGCTACGAGCAACTCGATTATTTCTCAGTTGCTTTCAAACGAGAAGTTGGAGTCTCACCCAAAGCCTTTAAGAGTGCGTCTCATTAAAATTGATCTCCGTCTTCGAGTCTGTTTTCTACTCCGCAAAAGTGCTGAAACTGAATGTTGCTGGTGACTGTATCCAACCAATCAGGCAGTCGAATAAGAAAAATAACGAACTACTTTGCATTACATGTGCCACATTGAGTACGAAATCCATTTGACTATCAACTTGATCTTTTTTTGTTTTCATCAGTCGTCATTGTTCGATGCTCTCATTCTGTTGCCAATCTGTAGAGCGTCTATCAAAACTCTTATGCTGAAAAAAGACGGAACATTAACAACTAAGAGGCTGGAGTTGTCTTCTCAAAAGAAACGTCGCATGCCGACGTTACCTGCACAGACCGACTTGGTAAACCCATCACTCCTCAACCATCGGACTACAAATCTCAACCAGGAATCCATTTAAGTCTCTCACGTAAGAAACCACTTGGCCCCATGGTTTCTCCTTGGGAGCAACAACCGGCGCAGCGCCATGATCGATTGCAAACTGATAGGCTGCAGTGACATCCTGAGTCACAAAACCGATTTCCACTGGAGGAGACTGAAGAGGAGATGATTCAACAAAATCAATCCCATTGGATCGCGCCAATTCCAAACTGACAAATCCCAACGTCGTGTTGCCCGTCTTCAATTCGCCATAATCATTTTCATGCACAAATTTCCGTTCCAATCCAAACGCCGCTTCATAAAAAGCAACCGTCGCCTCGACGTCACGCACATAGTAAAGGTTGTAACCAAATCTCATAACGGACCTCGCTTCTCTTTGATTTCTCCAACCGATTCTTATCCCCCTGAAAGCTGACGGATGATCTCACCAATACTCTCCAATTGCGACCTCCAACCCGCCAATGTTTCCCGGTGCGCATCCAAGACATGCGCGGGAGCCTTCGACGTGAATCCCTCATTGGATAACTTGGCTTCATGATTCTTAATGAAACCTTGTAGCTTTTCTGCTTCTTTGCGTTGTCGAGTCAGTTCCGCCTCCACATCGATCAAACCTTCCAGAGGAATGAAACCATCCGCTTCACCCATCGTAAAACTCGCACTCGCCGGCGGTCGCTCGACATCTGCACCCGCTGCCGACAACACGGCTTTCGAGAGATTCTCAAACTGGCTAGCGACGTCGTTGTATTGTCCGGCGATCTCTGCATTTGATCGGATCAACAGTTTGATTTGAGACGAGGGAGCAATTTTGTAAATCGCTCTCACATTCCGCACCGCGATGATGGTCTCCTGAAGTCGTGCAAACCGAGCCTCAACACCAGCATCTTTCCAGCGCGAATCCATCTTCGGCCAGGCGGCAATCATGGCTGATGCTTCTGCTGTTTGAATTTCCGAAAACCCTCGCTGCGGTGCAATCTCGGCCAATCGCTGCCATAACTCCTCTGCAATAAACGGCGTGAATGGAGCCAGGAGTCGCAGCATCGCATCCAGGCAACCCACCAACATCCGCTGCGCCACTGCACGCAGATTTTCGTCACGCAACCGCGGCTTGATCATTTCCAGATACCAGTCGCAGAATTCATTCCATGCGAACTCACGTATGCTTCGTGTGGCGACATCAAACTGATATCGTTCCAGCGACTCGGTCACTTCTTCAACGACATTGGTCAACCGGCTGAGCATCCAGCGATCTTCCAACTGCAACTGCGCATCTTCCAACGGGGCAGGGGAGTAGCCCTCCAGATTCAACATCGCAAAACGGGTTGCATTCCACAGCTTGTTGCAGAAATTCCGTCCATACTCAAAACGCTCACTGACAATCCGCGCCACCGGTTCCCCAGCATCCGGTTCGAACCAGGGACTCGTAAATTGCACCTTCTTTTTACACTTGGAATTCGAGCAAGTGATCCGCGGCTTCTCACCACCACCGGGCACCATCTTCTGATGTTCTTTCTCCTGCGGGATCACCGTTCCGCAATGAGGGCATTCATACCCGACGGGCAGTCGGACATCCTGAGTCTCCCCGGCAAACGAACTGATCGTAAACCGGACAGCATCCGTCCCGTATTTATCGATCAGATCCATCGGGTCCACGCCGTTGCCTTTGGACTTCGACATCGTCTGCCCAAAACCATCGAGCACTTTCGGGTGGATACAGACGTGCTGAAACGGAACGTCTCCCATGTTATACAAGCCGGTCAACACCATCCGCGCGACCCACAACGTGATGATGTCTCGACTCGTCACCAGCACATTGCCTGGATAGAAGTAATCCAGAACTTCATTCTTGCCCGTCGTATCGTGGGGATCCGGCTTGCCATTGAGTGGTGGATTGTGGGCCTCATCGGGCCATCCCAAAGTCGCGTGCGGCCAAAGTGCCGAACTGAACCAGGTATCGAGCACATCCGGATCGCGCACAAAACCAGACGCTTCAACTCTCTGCTCCAGCTCTTCGTGGCCATCTGCCACACACACCAAGACCACCGTCTCGCCAGTCAAGTCGTCGATCGACTTTTTGATTGCGACAGCTTCATGCTCACTCCAAGTTGAATCGAGCGCAACATCACCTTTGTCGAATCGCTGAGACCACACCGGAATCCGATGTCCCCACCATAGCTGACGCGAAATACACCAGTCTCGTTTTTCGCCCAGCCAATCCAGATACGTGCGTGTATATCGCTGTGGAAAAAACTTCACGCGACCATCCTGCACAGCATCAATTGCCGCTTGAGCCAATGTGTCCATTTTAATGAACCACTGATCCGACAGATAAGGCTCGACGGGTGTCTTGCTGCGATCACTATGTTTGAGCGGAATCACCCGGGCTTCAACAGATTCGAAGTGGCCCAGTTTCTCCATCGCCGCCACGACTTTCTTGCGAGCTTCATAACGATCCAATCCTGCAAACTCGCCACAGTCTGCCGTCATCGTTCCATCGGGATTCATGACGTTAATCATTTCCAGATTGTTGCGCAGACCTGCTGCATAGTCATTGGGGTCATGTGCCGGCGTGACCTTGACGGCACCGGTTCCCATCTCCATTTTCGCCAGCAAGGCATCAGCGATAATTGGAATCGCGCGGTTGCTCAGCGGCAGCAATACTTTTTTCCCGATGATCTGTTGATAGCGTTCATCAGACGGGTGTACGCACACCGCCGAGTCGCCCAGCATCGTTTCTGGTCTCGTCGTCGAAAATGAAATCTTCTCTCCTGTCGGTTTCAGATTTTCATCGACGACCGGATAGTTAAACGTCCAAAAGTGACCATCAACATCTTCCTCAAACACTTCATCATCAGCGACGGCAGTCTGCAGATGCGTATCCCAATTGACCAGTCGCTTGCCACGAAAGACGAGCCCATCGTTGAACATCTTGAAAAATGTCCGACGAACTGCTTTTGAACAAACATCATCCAGGGTAAACCGCGTTCGACGCCAGTCACACGAGGCGCCCAGTGTCTTGAGTTGATTGAGGATTCTCTTTTCGTAGGAGTCTTTCCATTTCCAGATCCGATCCACAAGCGCCTCACGCCCAATGTCACGCCGCGTCAATCCTTCCTCTTCAAGCATTCGACGTTCCACGACTGCCTGCGTTGCGATCCCGGCATGATCTGTTCCCGGCATCCATAACGCTTCATAACCTTGCATGCGACGAAACCGCGTGATCAAATCCTGCAATGTTCCATTGAGTGCATGTCCCATATGCAACGCCCCGGTCACATTCGGCAGCGGGATCATGATCGTATGCGACGGTTTTGCCGGGTCGGGATCAGCATCGAAATATCCTTGTTCCCCCCACCAGGTATTCCAGCGTTGTTGAGCATCTTTGGGTTCGTATTGCTTGGCAAGTTCAGTCATGGGCGCAGAATTCGATCTAAAGCAAAAATGAAATCGAGACAACGAATCCGGATTTTAGCAACTCATTCTATTTTCGACGAGCTTGAAGCGTCTCAACAAATGCCTGATGTTCATCACTCCCCAGGCAACGATCTAATGTCGCATAAGCTCCCAAGCGATCTCGCTGAAGGAGCACTGGGATATCGAAGATCAACCCAGGAAAGATCCGACTTTCCCAATTCTGACCAGGTGGGATGTCTCGTTGAATATAGATCTGATCTTGCAGATCAAAACAATCAAACTCTCCATCCTCGGTTCGCCAGACAAGATATTCCAGGACACCAAACCGTTCATACATCGCTTTTTTCTCATACAAATCATAACTGGCCGATGATCCAGCGATTTCGACCACCAATTCGGGTGCCCCAACAAGAAATCCATCCTCAACTCGAACTCGTCCACCATATTCCGGGATGACAAACAACTCAGCATCAGGTTCAGGTGCATTCCTATCATCAAACTTCGCAGTCGTCGGGGAGGCCCAATCTACACCAGGTGTTCGATCAACATATCTTTCAAACAAACCAACAATCAAACGCTGCGGCTGCCCGTGTTCGACATAACGAATGGCGGCTGCATTCATATAAACTCTTCCATCAATCAGTTCCGGACGCATCCCCTGACGTTCGAATTCCGGCATTGATTCCCAGCGTAAGATATATTCGTCGAATGTCAGATGATCCCCCTCACACAGACGACGCATCACAGGCTTCGCAATGGATGAACTCATTTCGTCCCCTCTGAAGACTGACGCCGAGTTAATTGGAGTTTACAAAATTCCTGATGTTCGGGCAGCGCGATTGAGCTTTCAAGTGTTCGATAAGCTGTTTCATAATCCAGTTTGACAATCGCCGGGAGATCGATGACCAAACCTGCGAACACTCGACTCTTCCATTGATCTTCTGGTCGCAGATCCACTCTTTGAAAAGAATTCCCCCGCATTTCAAACACATCTATCGCTCGCTCTTCCGTCCGCCAAACCAAATATTCCCGAACACCCAGACGTTCGTAAAGATCCTTTTTTTCATACAGATCATAACTGGCCGAACTGGCGGCAATTTCAATGATTAATTCAGGCGCCCCTGTCAGATAGCCGCGGTCGTTGATACATGTTTGACCGCCGACATCAGGCTCCAGCCACAGACAGATATCTGGTGAAGGGCCGTTTTCTTGTTCCATAAAGAGCGTTGCTTCAACGCATGATTCAACACCCGGTGTAAAACGCACATAATGTGAGAGCAGATACGATAACTTCGTTAATGGGCCATCATGTTGCAGATATCGTCTTGGGGTCATGTAAACTTTTCCGTCGATTAAATCCAGGTGAGGCTGATCGCGGAGTTGATCAAAGCGGGCTTCCAGTTCATCGAACGTCAAGTGATCGCCGGGAAGAATTGAGAGCGCAGTTTCTACCTGTCGATTCTTGATGTCGATGCGGCTGTCTTTGAAATCGATACTCATGATGTTCACTCCTCTCAGACAAAGTTCACGCCAGTCAATTGTAATTGATCGGCCGCACAACTGGAAAGATTTTTCAGGGTCTTGACTTATTCCACGACTCCTGCGTCTTTATGAAGTTTGTATTCAAAGCTGTCGACCAGCGCCAACCAACTGGCCTCGATCACATTTTCGCTGACGCCGATGGTACTCCAGATGTGTTTGTTGTCTTTACTTTCGATCACAACTCGAACGCGAGCTGCAGTCCCTTCAGTTGAGTTGATCACGCGGACTTTATAATCGAGTAGTTGCATGGTCGAAAGGTTGGGGTAGGTTCCGACGAGTGCCTTTCTCAACGCGACATCGAGTGCATTGACAGGACCATCGCCATCTCCGACGACATGTTCGAATTGATTGCCGATACGAAGCTTGACGGTCGCTTCGGTGAGCGGGACGTGACCATCCGCCGTCTCAACGTTCACGCGATAATGGATTCGTTCAAATTTCGGTTCATAGAGGCCGGCGACTTTCTTGATGAGTAAATCAAAAGATGCTTCAGCGGCTTCAAATTGATAGCCAACATTTTCCAGTTCCTGAACGCGGGCCAGAATTTTTCCCATCAAATCTTTATCCTGATCCAGATGGTATTTGCTGGTTTTGGCGACAATATTCGAGCGACCGGAAAGTTCACTGACCAGAATGCGACGTTCATTTCCGATCAACTGGGGATCAAGATGTTCGTAGCTGGAAGCCAGCTTGTTGACGGCATGGACGTGCATGCCCCCTTTGTGTGCGAACGCAGAGGCTCCCACGAATGCCTGATTGTTTCGAAAGTTCATGTTGGCTAATTCGTAAACATAACGAGACAGCTCCGTCAATTTCTGCATCGAGCCGGATTTCAGAACATCATAGCCTTTTTTGAGTCCCAGATTGGCGATGACACTGATCAGGTCTGCATTTCCACAACGCTCGCCGATTCCGTTGATCGTCCCCTGAACCTGGATGGCACCGGCATCGACAGCTTTCAGCGAGTTGGCGACAGCGACGTCGGAATCGTTGTGGCAATGGATACCAACGGGAATTTTCAAAGCGGTCTTCGCAGCCTGGACAGCCTGAGCAATGTCTTCAGGCAGACTTCCTCCATTGGTATCACAGAGCACGATAATTTCAGCGCCGGCATCCTGAGCGGCCTGAATTGTCCGCAGGGCAAAATCTGGATTGTGTCGATAACCATCAAAAAAATGTTCAGCGTCATAAATAATTCGACGACCTTCGGCTTTCAAAAAGCCGACAGAGTCGGTGATCATCGCCAAGTTTTCCTGCTCGTCGACATTGAGAACTTCATGAACATGGAGGTCCCAGGTTTTTCCCACAACAGTACAAACGGGTGCTCGAGAATCCCTGAGCGCGCACATGCCGATATCTTTGTCGGGGGTGACGCCGCGTCGTCGGGTCATTCCAAAGGCACAAATGAGGGCATGATTGAGATCGAGATCTCGGACGCGCACGAAATACTCGGCGTCTTTTTCATTGGAGAGGGGGTAGCCACCTTCGATGAAATCGAAGCCCATCTGGTCGAGCTTTTGGGTGATGAGCAGTTTGTCTTGCAGGGAGAAGTTGACGCCTTCGCCTTGAGAACCATCACGTAATGTGGTGTCGTAGAGCTGAATCTTGTTCATGAATGGATCGATTCAAATGGGAAACGAAAAAACCCTCAGGCCGCCGGGCGACCTGAGGGTGATGATGTATTCGGTGTACAAATTCCCCAAGCCGCCGTTTTCAGGTGGTCATGATCGTTGAAATTCGGACATAAGGTGTGTCTGACATAATGAGTTCCTGTCAGATTATTATCGAGGGTTGTGGTAGGCTGTCAAACGTTGGAGGTCGCTGGCAAAGATTTTTCACGATTTTGGCAGGTTGCAGCCATCCAATCCGACGTTACCTTGTCGTGTTTTGTGCATCTGGGTTAGCCTATTGACATTAAAGCCTCTTTATTGAAATGAACATCCATGCTGCAGACACCTTCTCCCCCTCCTCAGGAAGCATTTTTTCAGACCGATTTTGTGCGTTTGAGACGTTGGCTGCCGTGGTTGCATTTGTTTCGAATCTGGGGCATGTCGCTGGATGCAAGGAAGATTTTCATCGGTGCCATTGGCCTGTGGCTGGTGAGTCATGTTCCGATTCAGGACCTGCCTGAATGGTCGGTGACTGTTCCCACTGAGATAACGGGTCGGCCTGAGATGCCGCAACAGTCTGTTCATATAACCCCCGATATGTATTCACAAAGCCCTGGCGGAATTTCGTGGTCCTACCTTGTGCCCATGATGAGTCTTGCACACAGCCTCATGAGATCGACATGGTCAGTGACATGGGCTCTGAATGTAGCACATGCCCTGATACAGTTCCTGGTGCTGCTCTATGTCGGAGTTGCCATCAGCCGGATGGCTGCCGTTGAATTCACGACGGGATCGAGAAGCAGCATCAAGACAAATCTGAACTTTGCCAACAGTCATGTCATAGGCAGTCTGTTTGGTTTACTCATTCCAGGATTGATGGCGGCGCTGTTATGGGGGATGGGGACGCTGTTGGGACCATTCGCATCGGTGGCTTATCTGGGCATGGCGGTGATAGGGCTTGTCACAATACTTTCGGCGATGGTGATGTTGATCGTCTGGTGTGTCGTGTTATCGACACCGCTGGTTGTCGGTGCCGTTGCCGTCGATCATAGTGATGGATTTGATAGCTTCAGTCGGTCATTCTACTACCTGTTTAACCGCGGTATTTATTACTTAATCATGATAATTGGATCGCTGTTGGCGTTCGAATTTCTCTATCTATGGGGAGTTTACTTTGTGCAATCGATTCAACTGACGATGCTTTCGAGTGTGGAGTTGACCACACAAACCGGTCAGAGTCTATCGTTTTGGTTCGCTGTTTTGCAGGCGTTACTGGAAGGGTGGAGGATGTCGATCTTCTGGACGACCTCGACAGTCTGTTATTTTTTGGTACGCCTGTCAGCCGATGGAACACCTCTGGATCAGATGTGGAGAAAGCAGGCAACTCGACCCGCCGGAGAAGTGCCGCTGGTGGGGTTGGCGGATCGTGAGGCGAATGGTTAGAGGGTGGAAGAAGACGTTTAAGCTGAAGAGCTTTTTCAAAAATCAATTTCTCATGGAACGCTCTCACCAGTGTTGCAGCGAGGATTGTGGACGTCGCATCGATCTACGTTTAGCACCCGACGTCGGAGATACGTGTTTCGCTCGGAGAAGCAAGTTTGGTACGAATTAGGTATCAGTGAGCATGGCACTCCGATAATCGAAAGAAGACAAGAATAATGAATTTAAAAAAAGGGACAGACAATTGGAATGGGGATTGGAAAGAATGGCTTAATAAAAACCCGGACTTCGATGATGTAGATGCTTATAATCACCTGCTTGAAATGATCAAAAAATTCAAAGACCGTTGTCCCGCATTAATTGATTGGAAACGACCACTCCCATGAATTTCTATGTTTTACACGATGAAGACAATCAGCAACGACTTACCGAAAACAATCACGAGGAGATGTCAGATTTTAAGGAGTTGGTCGAGTGTCCATCGAATAAAGGCCACCCCCGTGGCGGGAAGCGACTCAAGCCGATGTCTGTAGAAATCGCACATCATAAAGTGATCTATGATTTTGTATGGACTTGGACCAATGAATGTCTGGTACAGCAGAGCGTCGTCCAATTTTTGCAGGACCATCATGTCACAGGATACCGCTTGGAGCCGGTGAAGGTCAAATATCGACGAGGTACTCAGCAGCCGCCTCAGTTTCAAGAATTACGAATCACAGGCTGGGGGGGCGTGGCTCGTCCTGAGTCTGGCATCCAGCGTCAGACGCGCTGCCCGGACTGTGGCTATCAACGCTATTCAGGGACCAGCGATCCGTCCCAGATATTCGATGAACAACAATGGGATGGCTCAGACATCTTTATGATTTGGCCGTTGCCGATGTACGTGTTGATCACCGAACGACTCAAACTGCTTTTAGAGGCGACGACGTTCAAAGGATACAAAATCAAAACGCCTCAGGAGGCCATCAGTCCCGATGGCGAACCGGTCAAAGGTTTTTCGCCTGGTAAATTGAGGAACTATTTTTTGGAAGAGCGGGCCCATCAGATTGGCGATCCTCTCGATATTTTCTAACGCTTCGGCATAAAGACCCTTCCCATAAGGGAAGAAACAGGCGCATGGCCATTAGCGTCAGCCCCTTCATGTCCGGCGGTGATGGCATCAACGAATCATCCATCGCCTCATCGACTTGCTTCGCGTTCCCTATGCTGATGCGATGACTGACCTTTGAGAACGCTACTATCGCATTGTAGACAAAGTTCCTTTGCACCGCGGCACACTGAAATCGTTTTTCTCTGAAACCGATTAACACCGCTTCGCCGAGCTACACCGAGCACATCGAGCAGACATCGACGCATTGGTCTTGGTCGGCCAATGGTGATTCCGACAGTGGTGGCTCGACGACCGGCGGCACGGTGGTCTTTGAAAACACCGACCCCCAGGCAATTCATCAAGCCGGAGGTCAGAGCGGAGCGGGTGGCTCCAACCTCATCGGCAACGCCGCCCTGCAGGCACCGGGGAGTGGAGGTGGGACGGGGGGGGACGAACAACAATTCCAACGGCCTTACGCGCCCTGCGAACTGGAATTCGTATTTCAGTGATGTCGCGATCGCTTCCATTGGAGATGTTTTCGGACTCATCGCTGAGCAATCTCACCGCCTGTGCGAATTGCATGGGATTGAGGATTATGTGGCACACAACTTTGGGCTGCCTTGTAGTTTGCGATATTGGGGAGAAGTTGAGACGGACAAAGATGAACTCGACATAAATATGGCTTTAGCGTTTGCAGATGACAATGGCGCCGGTTCAACGTGGTACCAGTATTTTTGGTCCTCGGTAGGTCGCGATGGTGAGAATGCGTACAACAATGGACATCCACGTAATGATGCTTCGAGCCAAGATGGCGTGAGCGATGTTCTAAAGAAGCTAGATAAGGGCAGACCACAATATATTGACATTAACGGAAAGAACCAAGGAAATTCCGTGAAGGAAACTTCCAGACAGTTTCAATCTTTACAGGGCATTTAGGAGAAGCAATAGCAATTGGCATTTCGACAGAACTTGGTTTAACCTTTATTGGCGGAAAAACCATCAGTTATATAGTTGATGTGACCGGTAATATTACTATAAAGTCCGGTAAGATATTCAAAAAACTCTCAGGTGAGCAACTGGAAAAGCTGTCTAATTATTTAAAAAGAAATGATAAAATATCGTCAGAAGCCCTTGAAAAGGCAAAAGCAACAAATAAAGCTTCGAAAGTCGCAAATAACTCAGTAAAACGTGTTACACACTCTAAACATCATCCAAACTCAGTCAGCCCTGAGCCTGAGAATGTCGAGGAGCTCTTTCAAAATGCCGTTACGGACGATACTGGCGTCCGATGGGCAAGAAGTGACGATGGAATAATCCATCGATTTAGCTCACCATCTAATGGTGAAACCCATTGGAACGGCTCCACTGCAGGTGAACTTGGAATAAAACCAGAAAGTATCCCCAATTCAATTAGAAAGTTTTTCAAATGATCTGCGGAGACATTAATACATTTGCAATCGAGTCATTCATATCAATTGCTTATGAAAGAGTCAGCTTTCTAGCGATGGGCAACTTTCTTATACACATAAATAACATATGCTACGGTAGGCGTGAACCTGACGCATCTTTGCTTGCATGCTCATACAACAAAGTACAAGAGTTACTAAATGAGGATGTTACTAATGATTCCGTCTTAATGAGTAACTTTGTAAATAGATATCCTGCTAATACAATTGCAGATGTCTTTAGAATATCGATATATGGTGCGGAGTCCTATTCTTCTAGTGAAGATTATCACGAGATAATAGTAAGTGCATTTAAAGATTTGTACCCAAAATGCGTTTGGGCACCAGATGGTGACGAAGCTTTTGATGATGGAAGCTATATTTTAATATTTCAATCATGTAATAAGATTCGACTAATTGGATTTAGAATACTTTCTAACGGACTCTCTGATTTAAGTACACTGTCAGATCTCACTATTTCAAAAGATCACTTTCGCAGTGTTTTAAAAGAATGGTCTGAGAGGTTTATTCAAGAGAGATGCGAAATGACATTTGATGAATCTTAATAGATCGTGCGGATTCGATTATAAAATTCATTGTGGGATGGTAATAATGTGGAGTTAGTCGGATGGTTTAGATCGGAATGCACATAGCCACGGATGCAAAGCAAGAAGTAGGATTGGCCGGAAAATGCATTTCATTTTGAACATCCACGCCCGTTGGCTTATTGTGGTGACCCACTCTTCGTAGAGCCAGGCTTCGGCGGTCCCAATGCACCTTCACTTGATTCCCGGACCAGATGGACTCACGGAATTTCGTCACGAATCCACCACAGGGCACCCTGCGAACTGGAATTCGCATTTCAGTGATGTCGCGATCGCTTCCATTGAAGATGTTTTCGGACTCATTACTGACCAGTTTCACCGCCTGTGTGAATTGCATGGGATTGATGACTATGGCAACCATAAAGGCGGGCAGAAATGTCTGACTAAATTACGAAAGCAACAAGAAAAGGCAGAACGACCAAACGATATCCCGTCTTACGTATGGGAAAATCTTGGTCTTTATTTGGGCACTGGAGATCAAAGCAGAGCTGCGTTTGTGGCAAACGGATATCACATCGAGTTTGATTATGAAACCGATGGTTATTCCGTTGATCCGGAAATGGCGACTCTCACCATTGGTGGCAGAAATCCTCGCGACCAAGCACGCAATCTCAGCCAGGCGATCCATTCTCAAGGGACACAGGGAGGAATCTATGGGGAGACACAAGATGATTGGCTCCACACTTGGGTGAATCGACCAGCCTATTATGTGGGCGGAGCTTCCCTTCAGATTGCAGGCGGGGCGGGCGAAACAGCATTAGGCTATTCAATGACGCTGACATCGGTTGGGGCCGCGAATGGTTCGTTGGGGCTTGCAACGCCGGCATCGTTTATTGTGGGAGGCGGAGGCGTCTTGTTGGCAGCACACGGAACGGGGAATGTCGGTGCCGGCATCTATAATTTGTTCAATTGGGAAGACCCGGTTGATCCGCTCCTTGAGAAGGGGATAAAAGACCTAACGGGCCAAGACCAATTCGCGGACGATTTGGCGAGCGCCATAGACGGTGCTGCGGCTTTTACAGCAGTAGCACAATTCGCCAAGTTGATTGCCAAAGGCGGTAACAAGGCGTTAAAATGTGTCAGTACCATTGGCGATGATGTCGCGAAAAATCCCCCAACTATCGCTCCAAAAA
The DNA here is from genome assembly GCA_041753175.1 of Planctomycetaceae bacterium. Classification (GTDB taxonomy): domain Bacteria; phylum Planctomycetota; class Planctomycetia; order Planctomycetales; family Planctomycetaceae; genus SXPC01. Next base: position 2,049 of record JBGSVC010000381.1, on the reverse strand, counting down.
AAGTCAAAGTGACATCTTGGGCAGAGGCAGGACATACCTCTGATTTGAATTCGGGGCGGTGGGTTCAGGTCGGTGGGCCAACCGTATGGAACTACCTCAAAACAGGACTTTGGGGAGGAAAGTTTTCCGTGTCCAAATCTTTTCCATGGATTACGTGGAGAACGTTCCGTTCTCAAACTACATCAGCGACTTTATCGATGCGACACGGTTGGTTTGGCCAAAAGAACTAGGTCCGGTCGCTGATTTAATAAAAGGACTCTTAGGGCAGCGGAGGATTAAGCCATGATCGAAGTCTTTCGAATTGCCGTAGCCACGTTGGTGTCGCTTTTGCTTTTCCTCGTTGTGCTGAAAGTGATTTGGAATCTGTGTCTGCCTTACGGAATGATTCGGCTTAAGGAAGGGGAGGGCGTTTCGACATTTCCGCTGATTGAGTTCGTTCCTTTGATGATCGCAATCCTGATTGCATGGGTAGTTGGTCTGACAGGATGGTTTTCTCCCAAGAGCATTGGCTTCGTTGGAGTCGTTTTGATTTCCACGTCGTATGTGCACTTTTTCGTGGTCCTGATGGTCACTGGCTTCGTCAGGTCACGACAGATGTAACTAACTCGTCCGGACACTAAGCCGTGATTGCTCTATCACTGCATTGTTGTCGTTGAGCCACAGCCCTTCGTTCTTCGTCGCGCGTTCTGCCAGCCATTCGTAAAACGTCTTCATGCCGATATCTACATCGCTTGCTGACAGCTTTCCCGTGCGTGCGTGAGCGATTCGCCGTGCGATTAAGAACAGCACCGCACGGAGCCGATGTTCATTGCGTTGGCAGGTGCAATCGGTGGATTTTTAGCGGGTCTATTTGGTAGTCTCTTAGGAAAGAACAAAGCCCTGAGTGCATGCCGGATGGAGTTGTTCCAAACACAGGCAAGCTAGTCTTCGACCCGTTAACAAGGTCATGGACCTCGCCGGGCGGGCTGGTCTACGGTCAAGGGTCGAAACAGGGCAACCGAGTGAAGCACGTCCTTGACCACCTTGTCCCGAACCCAAACAAGCCGGTGCATTCTGTCTTCAATGTTGATCGAAACAAGCTGATCGGGCTGATTGACGATGCATGGGCAAAGAGGGTCGGTCCTGGTGTTCTTCAGCCAAATGGCAACCGTGTTTGGACAGTAGACATGGGGCGTGCAATCGGAACAAATGGTCAGAGACACATCCAACTCGTGATCGAGGATGGGACGATGAACGTTATCACTGCTTTTCCAACACTTGTGCCATAAGGAGCTTTGACGATGAGTATTTGCCCCTACTGCGAGCAAGGCAATCTTTGGCGTGTGTCAATCGCTGGCGTCGATGAGAACGCCGTGATGTGTGACGAATGCGATACAGTATGGAAGCAAGATGAAGAAGTCGTGTACGGGAACGGCAAGAACTTCAAGGGCTTTATGGCAGCGAATGATAGAGAGACGGATTGGCAAGCGATCACATGGAAATTAGTACTCGAAAATTAAGAGGCGTGAAATGTCTTCATACTGGTATCGATGGCGTTGCGGCGTTATTACCTCGCTCAGCTTCATGCTCACTACTCGGTCTGCGGCTGCGGTTGCTTCCCCTGCGTGCGCGAGCGATTCGCTGTGGCATCATTAACAAGCTCGCACGGAGCCGATGTTCATTGCGTTGGCAGGTGCAACCGGTGGATTTTTAGGGGGTCTATTTGGTAGTCTTTTAGGATAGAACAAAGCCCTCTTGTGTTTGCCGGAGGTGGCTCCCCCAAGCACGTTTCGACCTAACAGTGTGCCGATTTCCGAAGGTCATACACGAGTGTATCGAGCGGTTAGCGAAGCGGTATATCAAGACATACTCTCAAGCGGTCAACTTCGGCAGCGACCAAACTCAATGGAAGGCAAGTGGTTCGCTGGCTCTTTAGATGGGGCAAATGCTCACGGAAATGCATTGTTTCCAGATGGTAAGTACCGTCTGATCGAGATTGATATTCCAATAAATGCGCCTAGCTTTCACTTTGACCCAATCTTGACCTTCGAGGCCCGGCGTATTACTTGG
>JBGSVC010000380.1:0-4626 GCA_041753175.1 Planctomycetaceae bacterium | reverse complement strand
AGCCGATCCGGATGTGCAACCCTGTGGCAGACTCATTGATATTCATGCCAGTTATCACAACGATCAAGGCAAGGAGGTCGTGTCGCGTCGGGTGATTCAAAGACACCGCGTCGTCAGAGGGCAAAACAATGTGGATGTCTGGGTTGAGGAATCACAAAAAATACCAGTTGCGATCACAGAAAAAGTCCCTTTCACGATCAAAGCCATTCAGCCCAAGGCGCCGATTGTGCAAAACGGAGTGATGTTTCTGAATGTCGAAGTGACCCGCGAAGACGATTTTAAAGAAGAAATCTCCATCTCCCTGCTGCAAGCTCCGGCAGGAGTAAGTGCTAATAAAATGACCATCAAAGGGAATGAAACAACAGGCCGACTCTACCTGAATGCCAACAGCAAAGCTGAAGTCGGCATCCATCCGGTTTCGGTTCGGGCGTTGACCAAACACCACAATGATCCGGTCAGTGTCTGTACGCCTTTTGTCGATTTGCACATCTCCGAGCCTTATGTTGAACTCAAGTTTCAACAGGCTGCCGTTGAGCAAGGCGACACAGCCGAAATGCTGGTGGAAGTCGTCAAGAAGAAGGAGTTTGAAGGACATGCACAAATTGAACTCGTTGGTTTGCCTGCCAAAGCGACCGCCGAGACTCTTGAAATGGATCTTGATACCACTGAACTTGTATTAAATGTTAAAGCTGACATCGAAACTCCCGTTGGCCAACATAAAAATCTCATCTGTAAAGTGACGATTCAGGAAGAGGGCGAGGCGATCGAACACCGAATTTATGGAGGTCGTCTGCGCGTTGACGAGCCATCAAAAGCCGTCGTCGTCAAAGAAGGGGAAACCGCCACGGCTTCCCAAGAGTCGCCCCCTTCAAAACCCAAACGCCCACTCAGTCGTCTTGAACAGCTTCGCATTCAAGGGCAATCGCAGCCTGCTGCCACGGAAAAAACATCAGAAGTGACTGCCTCCGTTAATTGATGAGCAGAGATGTCTGCTGGTCAACGCCTTCTCTTAAAGTTCAGGTTCCTACTATGCGATACTTCAGGATCACACAAAATCCAGACTCATTTATGACAGGCGTTTTATCTGTCATGATGACTGTGCACATGGCATCGCTGCTCTATGCCAGTGAACCCTCGGACGTCATGGTTCCTCCGACTCCTGCGCTCCCCGAAGAATCGGTGATTTCCGAGAACTCACAACTGCTGGTTTTTCCGCCGACCATTCGATTCACATCACCTCAAGACATTCGTTCGTTTGTCGTGCAACGCATTCTTTCTGATGAAACGACACAGGATGTGACGGCAGAGGCCTTAGTTACAATTTCGAATTCCCTCGTTGAGATTCACGAACATCGACTTACGCCTCTGGCCGACGGAAAATCGGAGATGACTGTCCGCGTCGGTGGGCAGTCGATCGTTGTCCCGATTGAAGTAACCGGAACTCAACAGCCCCGTCCACTGAGCTTTCGGCAGGACGTTATGCCGGTTTTCATGAAGGCTGGGTGCAATACTGGAAGTTGCCATGGAGCTGCTCGTGGCAAGGATGGTTTTATGCTCTCACTGTTTGGCTATGATCCTTCAGGCGATCATTTTCGAATTACCCGCGAACAACTCGGCAGACGCGTCAATCTAGGACAGCCTGAAGCCAGCCTGCTCGTTGAAAAAGCCGTCGGAGCCGTCCCCCATACGGGGGGGAAGCGGTTTGACTCCACAGACCCTATGGCTCAAACCTTGATCCGCTGGATTGAACTGGGTTCGCCAGAAGATGCTAAAGAGGTGGCTCGTTGCACCAGCATCCAGGTTTATCCGGAATATGCCGTTCTCAAGGGACATAACCAACCTCAGCAGCTTTGCGTGATCGCCGATTATTCTGATGGCACACAGCGGGATATCACGTCGCTGGCCGTATTCATGTCTAACAATGATCACGCAGTCGCGGTCTCTGAGCAGGGGTTGATGGCATCACGCCATACTGGTGAAGCGTTTGTGATGGCTCGTTTCGACGAACACACCGTTGGCATCCCGGTGATGGTCATCCCGGAAGAGGAACCTGCTCTCAATCCAGCCGCCTACACCCTCTCGACAGATTCGAATTCACGACTGATCGATGAACAGGTCAACAAGAAACTTCGCCAACTCCGGATGCAGCCTTCTCCCCGTTGCAGTGACGAAGAGTTTATCCGTCGCGTAAGTATCGACCTGACGGGTCTGCTTCCAACAGCCGAACGCTATCAACAATTCATGGAACAATCCTCGCCTGACAAACGGGCTCAACTTGTTGATGAGCTCATCGACAGCCAGGACTTCACAGATTTGTGGGTCTCGTTGTGGGCCGAGTGGCTGATGATGAAATCCTCCAATCAGGTCAGCTACAAATCCGTGCTGTTATACTACAACTGGCTTAAGGATCAGATCAACAATGATGTCCCGTTAGATGAACTTGTCACGAATATCTTGACATCGCAGGGGGGGACGTTCAGTCATCCTCCGACCAACTTCTACGAACTCGAACGCGACACCCTCAAGACTGCAGAAAACGTCGCTCAGGTCTTCATGGGGATGCGCATACAATGCGCTCAATGTCATAACCACCCCTTCGATCGCTGGACGCAGGATGACTATTACAATTTCGCTGCTTTCTTTTCCCAAATTGGTCGCAAGAATGCGGAAGATTATCGCGAGCAGATTATCTTTGACCGTCGCAGTGGTGAAGTCAAACATCCGGTGACCAGTCAAAATGCCAAGCCAGTATTCCTGGGTGGCGACGGGGCAGAAATTAAAAATCAAGATCGTCGTGAAGTTGTGGCCGCATGGCTTGTCTCTCCTGAGAATCCGTGGTTTGCCCGGAATTTCTCCAATCGCATCTGGCATCGATTCTTTGGAATAGGGATCGTTGACCCTGTCGACGATGTTCGTGCCAGCAACCCTGCTTCCAACGAAGCTTTGTTGCAGCTACTGAGCGATCGTTTTATTGACTCAGGCTACAATTTCAAATCTCTGATTCGCGAAATCTGTCTTTCGGAAACCTACCAACGGTCGACTGTTCGAAACGACTCTAACCGGCTCGACGAAAGAAACTTCTCTCACCAGACCGTTCGACGCATCAAAGCCGAAGAACTTCTTGACATCGTATGCCAGGTGACAGGAGATAACGATAAATTCCGGGGTCTGCCACTTGGCTCTCGGGCTATCGAAATCGCCGATGGCACAACGTCCAACTATTTCCTGACGACCTTCGGCCGTGCCTCTCGAGAAACCGTCTGCTCCTGTGAAGTGAAGATGGAACCGAATCTTTCCCAGGCTCTCCACCTGATCAATGGCGATACCGTCAACGGGAAAGTTCGCAGAGGAGGGCTGATCAAACAATGGAAAAATGACAAGCTCAACCCCGAAGACGTTATCGACCAGATTTATGTACGCTGTCTATTGCGGCATCCTGACACACAGGAGATCAATAGTTTAATGATGCTCTATCGCGACGACAGTTCGTTTGAGTCTGCCAGTGAAGACGTCTTCTGGGCTGTTCTGAACAGTCGTGAATTTTTATTCAACCATTAACAACGTCGTCCATGCCTGATATCTGCCCGCTTACCCCGCCTTGTTAGTTTCAAAAGTGACTTATGCCCATGCCTGCCTGTAAATTCATGCTTATCTCCGCGATCGCCTTTGCAACATATTTCAGTACAACAGCGATAGCAGCTGAAAAACCTGAGTCGGAAACGTCGACAGAGCACAAAGTGACCTACGACGGTCATATTCTCCCGATCTTTCGACAACATTGTGGCAACTGTCATAACGCCAATGACAATAAAGGTGGTCTGACAGTCGATAGCTATTCGGCGCTGTTGCAGGGAGGAGGCTCTGGTGATGTTATTATGCCAGGGGATGCCGAGAGCAGCTACTTGTATATGGTGGTTAATCGAGATTCCGAACCGTTCATGCCACCCAATGCTCCCAAGATTCCCCAGGAACAAATCGATCTGCTAAAAACCTGGATCAATTCCGGTGCTCCGCTCAAGTCTGACAGTAAAGTCGAGATCAAAGAGAACAAATCCCTCCAGTCGATGCCCGTCGACCTCAATCGTCCTGCCGATGCACCGACGATGCCCGGTCCTGAATTCCCCCAAGATCTTCCAGAGGCCATAACTCGTCCCAATACGATCACGGCGATGGCTTGCAGTCCCTGGGCACCCTTAACTGCAGTCTCCAATTATCAACATGTGTTGCTCTTCGGAAGCGAACCGACGCAACTTCTCGGCGTCCTCGATTATCCTGAAGGAACGCCTTACCAGCTTCGGTTCTCGCGAAACGGAAAACTACTCTTAGTCGGTGGGGGTAGGGGAGGGGCATCCGGAAACGTCGTCCTCTTTGACGTGATCACGGGGGAACGTATCGCGACGCTGGGGGCTGAGTACGACGCAGTTCTGGCTGCCGACGTCACTGCTGACTATCGCTTTGTGGTTCTCTCCGGACCGAAAAAACTGATCAACATCTTCAATACTCAATCTGGTGAACTACTGTTTTCGATCAAAAAGCATACCGACTGGGTGCAAGCTGCAGAATTCTCACCTGACACCGTTCTTCTGGCCACAGCCGATCGCAGCAACGGTTTATTCATCTGGGAAA
>JBGSVC010000379.1:0-2027 GCA_041753175.1 Planctomycetaceae bacterium | reverse complement strand
AGCCGAGATTTCTCTTTCTGATTCGTGAAATCATCGTTGACGAAAATAACGGCTGAGGCTCCATGTGCTACGGCGGCCTCAATCTTCGATTTCAAACTAGCTGCTTCAAGATTGATGGCTCCATCCTGATTGACAAACAGCGAACCACTTCGATCCTGAGCAGGAATTTTGCGCAGGATCATGGCTGCTTTTCCATTTAAATCAATATTTTCAAAATCATCGTAGCCGAGTTGAGGTTTACTGATCCCGTAACCGCAAAAAGCCACTCCCAAATCAAATGTCCCGCCCGAGCCCATCGCAAGAGGCACGAAGGTTTGATTGAGATCAAGTTGATTAAACCAGCCAGAATCGAGCTTGATCGATAGAGTATTGGGCGTTCCCAGCGAAACACGTCTGTTTATGGAAAACTCCAAAAAGCCATCGTCATCTTCAGGAGGAATGGAAAGTCCCGCTTGCAGGTATTGCGATTTCAAGTATTCAGCAGCTTTTTCCAGGCCCTGATCGCCTGAGCCTCTTCCCTCAAGTTCATCGGAGGTGAGATATTTTAAATCGGTTTCGATTCGCAATTCTGCAGCGGCAGCATCAGTTGCCTGGGCGATTCGAAAAGACGAAATCGTGATCAGTAGAAAGATCGCGATGACAAGATGACGGGGATTGAAAAATATTGAAGCCGGGCGTTGCGGAAAACAAGCAAGCAGCATATCAAGAGGACTCCTTAAGTGGATGCTCCCTCATAATACGGCTAGCCGATTCCAATCTTCAATGGCTGAATGTCTGGATGTCGTGATTTCTGAATTTTTTCGTAGGTCGAAGTGACTTTATCGCTGCTTTCGATGAGGTCTGTGACACTGATATTAAATAACTACAGACAGAGCCAAGTCTTGCATCCAGACAGGAAGATGTTTCAATGAATGCCTCGCTCTAAAGGTTTCTCGTTATAGTCCGCAATTCTGGCGTGCGCATGAGAAAAGGCCAACGTGTTCGAGAACACACTGGCCCTTGAAGAGATTCTGCTAAACGCTGGCATTTCATGCCAGTATGCAACGCCCAGATATTATTTATTAACCGCCGTATTTTGCTTTTTGCTCAGCATTATACTCTTCGAGAGCACGCCGCTGGTTGGGGATCAGGTCTTCAGAGTATGTCGGGAAATATTGAACATCATCTCTGAGGAAGTCGGGTGAGGGCAGAGTTTGACCGCCGACGGTAGATTGGCATCCGGTTAAGGCAGAGCCAACAAGCATCATGCCCGCAAGAAACGAGAGGTTACGCAGTGTATTGCGTGAGAGTTGGCTCATGAGAGAGACTTTCATAACAAAACTCACTATCAAAGTGGGTCGGATACCGGGAGCCAGTCAATTGGCTCGTCTTTGGTGTTATCGGATTGTTATGACGTCATCTTCAGCAGAATCGTTATAATCGCTGAAATTTGACAGGAGTCTGGGCGACCCGATTCAGCAACTCTTAAAATAGATCAAATAGGCATTTTGCAAAGCTTAGCTTATGGCTTCTTTTCATCACCCGACGGCGGTTCCGCCTGGAGTTCCTGCCAAACCATGGCCCGCTCCATCGGTTCAATTCTAAGCACGACAACCCCATTATGAAACAGCCTGACAGTTCCTGTCGATTCTGAAACAGCAATGGCCACAGACTGCGTGGACTTGCTGATCGCCGCGGCCGCCCAATGTCTGGCCCCCAGACCTTTTGAGAGGGTCAAGCCTGAGGCCGAGGCGTCAAGAATCCGCCCCGCCGCTTCGACAATCCCTTCAGATGATATCACAAATGCCCCGTCGATCTGAGCCAGTTCTTTGATACTCTCTTTCACCCGTGCGAGTTTGAGATAACGTTCTTTGCGAACATAGCCACGGAAAGGATCGTAGACACCTTCGTGCGACATTTTGAGCACTTTTCGGTGATCTCCGACAACAAACAGTGTGCCGACTGCTTTACCTTCACGTCCTTCTCTCCCGATCTCTACAGCCAGATCGACGACTTGACGAAGTGTGGGAAGAGGAACCTGAGTTTCC
>JBGSVC010000378.1:0-10383 GCA_041753175.1 Planctomycetaceae bacterium | reverse complement strand
TGGAGAAACCGAAACCGCGATTTCTCTTCGTCATCAAGCGATTTCCACAACACGCGGGATGCCTGAAGCAGCGAATACGTCCCCAGTATATTTGTCGTGATAAACTCACGTGGTCCATCAATGGATCGATCCACATGACTTTCAGCAGCCAGATGCATAATCGCGAGCGGTCGTTGTTCCAGAAACAGCGTCTGCATCAACTGCTCATCACGAATATCCGCCTTGATAAACTCATAGCGTGCAGAGTGTTCGATGGACGTCAGATTTTCGAGGTTGGCAGCATACGTCAGAGCATCGACATTGATCACGTCATGAGTTGTCTGTTCGATTAAAAAACGCACGACCGCAGACCCGATAAATCCTGCTCCCCCGGTGACTAAAATTTTCATGATGACTTCCAGCTAAAGACTTTCAACCGGTTGATTTTCGAAAGGGGTAAACCTTCATTGATGGTGTCAATTGAAAACTGTCACGAAGTCGATTTTCAATAGGCTGTTCGACAGAAGTGTAGCCCATATCGAATCCTGTGTTTGCATGACTGCAACGATTGAAAAGTGTCACCCATCAATTCTCAATAATCGAGTCATCGTTTTCCCAGCAGGCTCTTGAACTCACTCCAGCCCGGCAACTGCGCATCTTTCTCTGATAACGAGACATCTGCAGTCTGCGGCCAGTCAATCTTCAACTCTGGATCATTCCACAACACGCCCGCTTCCGACTCCCGATGATAGTAAGAGGTGACTTTGTATTGGACTTCCGTATGGTCTTCGAGGGTCATGAATCCATGCAGAAATCCCGGCGGAATATAAATCTGATTCCATCGCTCGGCACTAATCTCTGCACAAACCCATCGACCAAATGTTTCTGAATCTTGGCGAATATCGACCGCGACATCAAAAATTCTACCCCGCGTCACACGCACCAGTTTTCCCTGATCATAGGGAGAAAATTGGGTGTGCAATCCGCGCAACGTATGCCTGGCGACAGAGAGTGAATGGTTATCTTGCACAAATGTCACATTCACCCCGATTTGGGCCAGTGCGTCGCGATGGTATGTTTCCGAAAAGAACCCACGTGAATCGCCATGCCGGGCGGCGTTAATCACAATCACATCGGAAATTGACAATCGGTAATAATCCAGCATCACAGCCATTCATTGACAGATTTTGGTCAGCACAAAACTCAAATTCGATTTTCCCCAGTATACTAACTGTCAAAGAGTTGAGAAACGATAGCTCACCCCTGCCGTGATTGTTCGGAAGACCAATTGAAGAATGAGGGACAGCAGAATCAAGATCACTTCGTCTCGGAAGCTGGTATGCGATGGATCGTCCACAAGACATCCTCTTCAAATGCAACCCCGTTTTCGTCGACGACCTTCAGTTTCAGTTGCAATTGATCCACCGGTTTTAATCCGGGAATTCTCAGCCGAAGTTCTCGACGATCTGATGAAACAGTCGCCTGGGCAATCTCGACCTCCTGGATGCCCTCTTGACCCGTTTCTGGATGAATCTTCGGAGAACCATAATTCCGAGTCCATTGATAGTTCCACTGACTCACCTGATACGACGAAACGTTTCGTGTCGCCAGCGGGTCTAACGGAAAACTGAAGCGGACCCTCAGTTCATCCTGCTCCACACGCGCATCCGTCACGGCCCGCAGCGGCTTTTGAGTGTAACGAACACGCTGAATGCCGTGGTCTTTTAATCCCAGCCGGCCATTGTCGTTCCAGCCGTTTAATCCGACGGCATACACCTGGCCATCGACGGGGTTAACGCGCCCACGCATGATTCCCGTATTAAAATCCATCGGAAATCTGACTGCTGCTGCCTGCGAAATGCCGTCGACTTCCTGAATCATCAGGTAATACATCCAGCCTTTGCCAAAGCTGGTATGCAACAGATGATTTGACAACGGCCCCCATCGCGGATCATCGACCCAAATCTGCCCTCCTGAAGAATTATCGAGTTCCTGGGGAAACCAAATGAGTGGCTGATCGAAGGTTTCAGGAGCGATGACTTCTTTGGCATTAATCCGGCCTCCATCCGGCGACCATTTCTTGCCTCCGGAATGCGTTTGCACGTATCCATAAAACCCACCCTCTTTGATCAGACTGACTTTCGACGCAGGCATCCAGTTGCCTTGATTGTCGCTGACGGTAACCTGTCCTCCTGGCATCATTCCCAAGCCATTGGGAGTTCGAAACCCAGTTGCCACGACCGACGAGGATTTGCCATCAGCCGAAACACGCATGAGCGCACCAGGAAGTGCAAAGTCTGTGTATTGACCGCTTTTGGCGTAATAAAAATTCCCCGCATTATCGCGCTGCAAATCAAAATTGAAGGCATGAAAATACGTCGAGACGTCGGGATCAGGAAAAAACGATTCATAGAAATCAGCTTCTCCATCGTCGTTAAGGTCATGCAATCGTGTGATCCGATCGCGGCCAGTCACGTAAATCTGATTGTCGACCACCTTGATACCAAAGAGCTCAAACATGCCTCCGGCAAATCGTTTCCAACGCAGATTCAAGAGGTTCTGATCGACCCCCTCCACAATCCACACATCCCCTCCGACCGTCGAGACCGCCATCCGCCCATCCGCGAAAAAATCGATCCCGCTTGTGCGCAGCCAACTGTTCCAGGGGGTTTTCTCAGGGACACTGATCGTATCCAAAACATACGCCGTCGACTCCAAACCCGGATACCCCACCACCGACAAAACATCAGGCCACAGGGTTGGTCCGCCATGAGTCAACGCTTCCGGGTCCAAACCTGAGAATGTGATTTCATCTAGTTTCGTGCGTGTCGATGACCCGTCTTCCACGGCAGTAAGCACTTCAAGAATTCTCGATTGACGGCTGGCCGGTATCCTGAGAATCCAACGATTTCTCTCCTGCGAAAGTTTCACACCCTCAAGATCACCCAGGACACGCGTCGTGGTATTTTTTCCCTCGGCGGTGATCACCTGCAATTCCGTTCCAGGACCAATTTTCAAACAGCGTCGGATCGCGTTCTCATCCTCGATTTGCTGAGGACATTCCAGAATGGCACGCCCATCGATGTCGTAACTCAAAACGATCTTATCACCATGCACATAATGACCATGATAATCCAGCCACTTCAGTGGCAGAGGACCACGTGGCAAAACGTCGTCTGGCGAATAGTCAAATTGTCCTTCATGAGCCCAGCGCCAGCCGGAAAGTTCCTGCACTTTCTTTCCATCAGGACTGGGATACCCTTCGCCTCGTCCTCGATAATGCTGTGTCTGATCCAGCTTGAGAAATCCACCCCTCCACACATCAGCCGTCTCCAGAGTGTGCAAGTTATACGAGATCGTCAGTGAATTGAGTTTGACGGTGAGCGCAGACCGGATCTCCTGGCCCAACTGCGAAGCCAATGCGGGTCCGTAATCCCGCGGCCCGGCAGGCTTAAATTCGCCGGCTTCCGTTCCCGTGGGGAGCGATGCCAGATAGTCATCTGTGATCTCCAGGTAATCGGGATTCTTCCCTTTCATGAACTGCTCACGAACATAAGCAATGACCTCATAACGTTCTTTGGGAGACAAGTAAGTTGCCGCCCCCATTAAACCGTTGCCACGAGACAGCGTCAGAAACATGTGATAGGGGTCCGCCCCATATTTCAATTTCTGGGTTCCGAAAGCCCGCGCCGTTGCCAGCGACGGCTTATTCCCATCCACACCATGACAACTGGCACACAGTCCATTAAAAATCTCACGACCGGAACTCAGACTTTTCCGATTCTTTTCAACCCTTTTTAAAATGCCCGCATGGTCGAGATTTGAAATGTCGTCTTTGATTTCCAACTGCTCAGCCGAGGGCTTGAGTTCGACAGCCAACCGCGGCCCACCTTCGGAGATGGCAAAGACATAGCTGAGCAAATCATAAAAATCACCAAGCGAAGGGAGAGTCGACACCAGTCCCTCCGGCATCATCGACTGATCCGATGTAACCCGGTCAAGAATCTCTTCAACGGGAATCTCAATCTCTTTTTCCAGATTGGCCGCATCTCGCAGCACAACCGTCTTATCATCTTCGCGCACGAAAAGTCCACTGGAGACTTTCCCTGATTCAGTCACAATCGTCAGCGTTTCATAACCTTTGAGAATCGACTTTGACGGAGATAATAACGACTCCACTAAATAGCGATCCGTTGGCTGCTTGCCATGTTTCTGCTGGAGCGCATGCAGGTTCGGACCCAATGGCTGGCTGACCGAGTCATCACCATGACATTTGATACATCCCGCCGAAGCAGTGTAGTAAACCAGCGCCCCCCGCTCTGGATTGCCTCGAAGTCGGGCCTGCTCAACAATCACGTCAAGCTCGACAGCTTTGAGAATCTGCTCCAGGGTCTTTGTGTCCTGAGCATGTGCCAACGAAGATGTGATTATCAGCAGAAGAAAACTGGTGACAAATACCATCAACTTCGGAATCGTTCGATCAAAGTCTTGCTGTGCCCGCATCGTTTAGCCCCTGCAGTTTTGAATAATCACGCCCTGGATTTTTTCGTTACGCCTTCAGCTCTCTGGAAAACATCAACACAACGTCACACTGGCCGGGCATGCAATCGATATGTTGTATATCCACCCGAAAGGTTGCGGACATCAAACCCATGCTGCGACAACAGACGGGTGGCCAAATATCCCCTTTGACCAACTTTGCAATACGCCACAATAGGCTTGTCTTTGGGCAGTTCTGAAAGTCGGTCCCTTAGCTCATCAACTGGCAGATGGACCGCACCGGGAATATGCCCCTCATCATATTCACTTTGAGTCCGCACATCCAGCACGATGGCGTGCTCGAGTTTGTCCAATTCTTCGACGTGAATCAGAGGTTGGTCGCCTCGTAAAAAATTGGACGCCAAAAACCCCGCCATATTGACCGGATCCTTGGCAGACCCATATTGCGGTGCATAGCAGAGTTCAGCCTGCTCGAGATCGTAAACGCTCATCCGCCCCTGAATGGCCATCGCGATGACATCAATGCGTTTGTCCACACCTTCACCGCCGACCCCCTGTGCGCCCAGAATGCGCCCGTCTTGAGGACTGAACAACAGCTTCAGGCTCATGCCTTGCGCCCCTGGGTAATAGCCAGCATGATGGGCCGGGTGCAGGTAGACTTTCTCATAGGCCATTTTGTTGCGTTTCAAGACTTTCTCCGAATCCCCGGTCATCGCCAATGTCACGCCAAAGCCCCCCACAATCGCAGTCCCCTGTGTACCACGATATTCAGTGCTTCGAGAGAACACATGATCGGCGGCGATACGACCTTGTCGATTGGCAGGACCAGCCAGCGGGACTTGTGTCGGTTGGCCGCTGGGAAAGTGAATCGTTTCAACGACATCGCCGACGGCATACACATCCGGATGCGACGTCTGCATCTGACGATTGACAACAATCCCGCCACGCGGCCCCACGTTGAGCCCGGCTGAAATCGCCAGTTGATTTTCTGGCATCACCCCAATCGACATCACCACAAAATCGGCCTCAATCGCCTCGCCGCTTTCCAGATGCACGACGACGCCTGCCCCTTTTTGCTCAAAACGGCACGCTGACTTCCCGAGCATCACCTGCACGCCATGCGAGGTGAGTGCTGTCTGCATGGGTGTCGTCATCTCGGCATCGAATGGAGACATCAGTTGAGGGTCGCGCTGAACCAGCGTCGTGTGGATTCCCCGATGAACCATATTCTCAGCCATCTCGACACCGATAAACCCTCCTCCCAGGATCACACACGAACGTGCGCCGCGCGTTCGTGCATGGATTTTATCGGCGTCTGACAGGTCGCGCAGTGTCATGATGTTTGGTGAATCCACCCCTGGCAAATTCGGCCGCACGGGATGTGCGCCGGGGGAGAGGATCAGCTTATCGAAGTGTTCTTCATAAACCTCACCCCCATCAAGCGGCTTGACACGGATCAGTTTTCGTTCCAGATCAATGAACTCAACATTCGAACGAGTGCGGACATCCAGCCGAAACCGCTTCTCGAGTAGCGACTTGGGAGCAACAAGCAGTTTCTTGCGTTCCTCAATCATCCCTCCGATGTAATAAGGAAGGCCGCAATTGGCAAACGAAGGTTCTTCTCCCCGTTCAAAAAGGATGATTTCTGCGTGTTCACTTAATCTCCTGGCACGAGCGGCAAATGACGCACCTCCGGCTACCGCTCCAACAACAAGAATTTTCATCTGACCCACCTTTTTAATTACCAGATACTAAGGGAGAACACGTATCGTATTATATCGACATAACGATACTCTGTCGTGTCTCTGGCTAATTCCCTGTGACAAGATAGCAACTAATTCCAAGCATCAACAGTCGCTGAAGTATTTTTGACGAATATAAACGACTGTGAAATATGAGGTTAAAGAATATTTTGAAAAAAACGCGATAACTATTGAAACTGAGTCTCAACTTCAGAGGTAATTTTGTTATGATTGTGTTGTCACAGCAGGTACGCCAATCTGAAGGCGTGCTTCGCCACTCAATCCTCCCGCCTTGTTCTACACGCCAAGGATGACGACGATGTCGAATTTATCGGAAATGCAAAAAGGTCAACTGGCAAAGATCAGTTCCATTCTGGGCGATCAGGGCCTTCACTTCCGCCTTATGGAAATTGGCTTTATTCCCGGACGCTGCATCGAATTTTTACGCTCCGCTCCTTTGGGTGACCCTGTTGAATTCTTCATCGAAGGGACACGAATTGCCCTCAGACGAGCCGATGCTGCCCAGGTTCTTGTCGAACTCGTTCAGCCCAGCCGAGGGTAATTTTCTTCCATGGCCTATTCGCCTGTGGCCTCACAACATCCCGCTCCATTGCAACAACCTGCCTCGAGTGTCGCCCATTCAGGACACCCGGACGATTCTCCCTCTGGTCGACTCCTGCATGTCGCCATCATCGGGAATCCCAACACTGGCAAAAGTACGCTTTTCAATGCTCTTTCCGGTCTCAATGCCCGCACGGGAAATTATCCCGGAGTCACCGTCGAGAAAAAAACCGGTCGACTAATCTGGAAGAACCAGCCGATTGAGCTGATCGATCTTCCCGGCACCTATAGTCTCTCACCACGTTCGCTCGACGAGATGGTAACCGTCGACATTCTGCTGGGACGTCAGGCGGCACAACAACATATTGATGCCATCATTTGTGTTGCCGATGCCGGCAACCTGGAACGCAATCTCTATCTGTTAGGGCAGATTCTCGAACTCAATCTCCCGACAATTCTTGCACTCAACATGTGGGACTCGGCTCAAGCCAGTGGACTGTGCATCGATGTCTCCAGGCTCAGCGAAAAACTCGGCATCCCGGTTGTGCCTTGCGAAGCTCATAAGCGTCGTGGCATTTCTGATCTGAAAAATGCGATCCTCAACACGGTCGGTCAAACTCCAGAACACCGTCATCGCCCCTTGCCTGAAACCTTTTATGAAATCCTTCAAGGATTTGCCCAGCAACTCAACCAGAATCGGGACACGCCTTATCCTGTCTATTTGATTGAGCGACTTTTGCTCGATCAGGACGGGGAAGTTCAGAAGCGATTGTTGGCCGAAAATCCGCAGACGTTGCCCGCGCTCTTAAATCAGACTCGTCAACACTTGCGAGACAAAGGCTTTTCACTCCCGGGGACCGAAGCCTCCAGCCGCTATCTGTGGTCGAGCGAATTGATACGCCAGACCGTTAAGTCCTCTGAAAAACACAAGGCCTCCTGGACCGAAAGGCTCGATCACTTTGCCCTTCATCCATACTTGGGACCTGTGTTTTTTTCGTTCATCATGCTGGTCATTTTTCAGTCCATTTATAACTGGGCCGAGCCATTGATCGGTTTTATGGAACTTGGTCAGGGGACGATTGCAGATCTGGTGTCTTCGTCGTTGACACCGGGCCCGCTTCGCAGTCTTCTTGTCGATGGCATCATTGCCGGCGTCGGGGGAGTGCTCGTGTTTCTCCCCCAAATTGCACTGCTGTTTCTCTTCATCGCGTTATTGGAAGACAGTGGCTACATGGCCCGGGCAGCGTTTATGATGGATCGCCTGATGGCGGGTCTGGGCTTAAACGGGAAGTCGTTTCTTCCCTTGATGTCTTCATTTGCCTGTGCAGTGCCGGGAATTATGGCCACACGCACGATCGATAATCATCGAGATCGACTCGTCACGATCCTCATTGCTCCACTAATGAGTTGCTCAGCCCGATTGCCGGTTTATCTGCTCATCATTGGAACGTTAATTCCTGATCATCATCTCGTGGGAAACTGGATTTCGCTGCGGGGCGTTGTACTGTTATTGATGAACAGCATCGGGATGATAATTGCCATTCCCATCGCGATTTTGCTCAAAAAGTTTCTAGTCTCCAGTGATCCGGCTCCTTTTTTACTGGAGTTGCCCCGCTACCAGATGCCTTCGTTTCGAGTCGTTTTCAGCCGGGTTTATGAACGAAGTCTGGCGTTTGTGAAGCGAGCTGGAACCTTGATTTTTGCGACCACAATCCTGATCTGGGCCGTGAGCAGTTACCCCGGCGACCATACGCAGCGTTATGCGATCGAATCGAAAATTGAACAGCTCCAGGCATCCGAGCAGACCCCGGCAATCTCTGCTGAACTCGAATCACTTCAGGCAGAATTCAATCTTCTCAGTTCCGACCTGCTGGAGAACAGCCTTATCGGACAGATGGGCCATGCGATCGCCCCGATTGTTCGTCCATTAGGGTGGGACTGGCGAATCGGCATCGGGGCATTGGCATCGTTTCCAGCCAGAGAAGTCATTATCGCGACGTTGGGAATTATCTATTCGCTGGGAGGTGAAGTCGACGAATCCAGTGAAGGTCTTGTCTCGGCTATTCGAACGTCGACCTTTCCCGACGGCACACCTGTGTACACGATTCCCACAGGTTTATCGCTGATGGTGTTTTTCGCCTTATGTGCTCAATGCGTTTCTACTCTGATCACGATTCGACGTGAGACCAATAGCTGGCGCTGGCCGATTTTCTCATTCGTCTACATGACACTGCTGGCTTACTGCGCCGCCTGGATCGTCTATCAGGTCATGAGCAGGCTCCTGTAACGTTGATGCAGATCGGTGAGAAAAATATTAGACGTGGGCAGCACCCGTTTCGCTACGTACAATAAACGATGATGACAATTGACCTGCAAATCATAATTACCCTCTTGCTCGTCGGGGCAGCGGCCATTTATGTGGCACGTCAGATCCTGCGCGCCGTTCGACAAGCGACATCCAAACATCCCAAACCAGATTGCGGTTCGTGTGGGAGTTGCCCTGCAAACTCTAAGACAGCCATCAAGGTGACTCCGCTTGTCAGCCTGAGTCCACCCACCAAAAAGCGATCATAAGTTTGAAGTTAGTATTCCGACTTCCGCAATGTGCCTATCGACGATTCGAAATGCTTTTTTTGTCGGGCCTGTTTTTGAGGGTCCGGCAGCAACGCAGAACTCAAATCTTCGACCTGGGCCTGGCAATACCGACAACCGATCGTCTCAAGATGAAATTGCAAATAGTCGGCGTATGCCTGATCTTCCATCAACTTCAAAACATAACTGCTCCATTGTGCCCGATCCGGACAGCTCAATCGCGCACGTGACCAGACAGCTCCAATCGCCACACTGGCATCTTCCTGAGTGGCCAGGATGACTCCCAGTCGACTTTTGAGTTCAGGGCTGGTACGTAACTCCTCTTCGATCTCTCGACTGACATCCGACGCCAATCGTTCTTCCAGATAAGCCAGAAGTTCTTCATCAGTATAGGACGAGAAGCGATCCGACATGCCTGATCCTCAAAAATTGTGATCATCAATTGTCAGGTATTCATTGACTTTATATGTGATGACATCCCTCAACAGGATGTCAACAAAGATCAATTCGTTGCCAGTGAATCGGCAGGTATCAGGTGCATAATACAATCCTCACGCAGATTGCACCACTGTGGCTGAAGTCCCTTCAGCTCCCTGGCCAACTCAGGAAAATGGCAATCCACATCTCCCTGAGCAGCCAAAGCTGAGAGAGTCATACCTGGTTTGAGGCGTGTCGATTTTAAGAGCACGCAATGAGTAGCGTTGATTTCGTAGGCCAGTCGCAACGCAATCGAGTCGCTGGTCACTGCCCAGGTGTGGGGGAGAGTCTTTCCATCAGCAGCAAAATCGACCTCCAACATCCAGCTCTGAGGCATCAAAAGAGCGACGCGGTTGGCAATCCATGTTGAGTAAAGTTGATCGCGATGAAAGACCAGATTTGCTTCCGGAAGCAGCAGCCCCAACAGTCGACTGTTGAGTTCCATGGCATGGATGGCCAGCCGATGTGCTTGTTGTTCGTTGAGTGGAAAAATCTGATCCCAGCCACGCACGACGTCAGCCGTTTTTCCGCC
>JBGSVC010000377.1:0-5587 GCA_041753175.1 Planctomycetaceae bacterium | reverse complement strand
TCAAGCCTCTTTCCGACCGGGAAGAGGCTTTTTTTATTTCTTGGGAGAAAGAGAGGGGGTTGCAGACTTCAGGTGAGTCAATTCTAATACCAATCGCATTCTGAACGTGCGCGTTCTTGAAAAGTCATCCCAAGCTCACTCTGCGAAAGGAGAGTATGCTGATTCGTTTGACATCCAGACGTGCCGATCTTGCTTGCTCAAAGCCGTAGGAAAGACACATCGGGATCAAGACGCGCTGCGTGAAATTGTGAATGTTAGCATTGGCATGGAACGATAAAAGTAAGTATTTCGTCGTTGGAAAGAACCCTACAGGTATGTCCATTTTGCTCAATCCCCGAGCCTGGGATCTGGTTGATCAGATCTTGAATGAGGCTGGGGAATATCGAATCGTCTGCCATGAGTTACCCTGCGGGGCGCGTGTGCTTGATTTTGGTGTGGAGACGACGGGAAGTTTAGCGGCAGGAATCAAGTTGGCAGAAGTTTGCACGTCGGGATTGATGGAGATCAAATTGCAGCGCAGTCATCTGGGCTCAATGGGCTGGCCCTATGTGAGCGTGATGACGGATCATCCTGTGGAAGCCTGTTTGTTAAGTCAATATGCAGGCTGGAAGATTGAAGTGGGAACGTTTCGGGCGATGGGTTCTGGTCCGATGCGGGCGATTGCAGCCAGTGAGGCGTTGTTTACGCGACTGGGGTATCGGGAGACGTTTTATTGTTGTGTGGGGATTCTGGAAACGTCGCGGTTGCCGACATCCGACGTCGTTGCAGAAATTGCCCGCAAGACACACATTGAGCCGAGGAATATTATTTTATTGGTGGCGAGAACATCGAGTCTGGCGGGGAATTTGCAGATTGTTACGCGTTCGATCGAAACGGCCCTCCATAAACTCTTTGAGTTGGGGTTTGATGTCAGGAAGGTCCTCTCCGCATGGGGGTCGGCCCCGTTGCCACCTCTCGCGGGTGATGATTTAACCGCAATAGGAAGGACTAACGATGCGATTATCTATGGTGGAGAAATTCATCTGATGGTTTCGGGAGATGATGCAGAACTGGCGGAGATCGTCAAGAAAGTGCCGTCGTCTTCCTCAGACCAGTTTGGAAAGCCCTTCCAACAAATTTTTGAGGATGCCGGTCAGGACTTTTATCAGATCGATCCCCAGTTGTTTAGTCCGGCTCAGATCGTGTTTCAGAATGTGGAAACGGGACGGGTTCATCTGGGGGGTTGCGTCAACAGTGAGGTCTTGATGGAATCATTTGGTTTAAGCTGGCTGGATTCACGAACCTGAATGAAAAGAGGCAGGGGAGTTGTCACTATTCATCCTGGGTCAGTCGGAGAACTGGTCGGTCAATGAACTCGTGCAAGCAGCAGGGAGGAGAGGAGTGTGCGCACGAGTGCTCCCTTTTGATGACCTGTGTGGCTGGGTGGGTGACGGACAAAGTCGTGTGTTTGCAGGGAGCGGTGTGCAAGATGTGCGGTGGGTGATTGTGAGGATGATGCCGCCGGGCAATCTGGAACAAGTCATCTTACGAATGGATTTGCTGTGGCATTGGGAGCAGTTGGGAGTGGAGGTGGTTAATGCCCCCAAGAGCCTGGAATGCACGATCGATAAATATTTGACACTCGTGCGATTACAAAGCGCAGGGTTGCCGACGCCGCGGACGATGGTTTGTCAGAAGGCGGAAACGGCGATGGTTGGGTTTGAGGAACTGGGCGGGGATGTGGTCGTCAAACCAATTTTTGGCGCGGAGGGGCGGGGGATCGTGAGGATTCGAAATGCGCAGACAGGACATCATCTGTTTTCGCAGATCGAGCGGCGAGGCCAGGTCATCTATCAGCAGGAGATGCTTGACCATGGTGGGTCGGACTTGCGGTTATTGGTATGGGATGGAGCAGTCATTGCGGCAATGAGGCGGGTTGCAGTTGACGATTTCAGGACGAATCTGGCAGTCAATGGCAGGGGACAGCCCTACACTCCGAGTCCAGAGGAATGCATGATCGCGATTCATGCTGCTGAAGTAGTCGGAACGCGTCTGGCGGGCGTCGATCTGATCAGGACAGTCGACGGGGAGTTGTTTGTGATTGAAGTCAATGGGGTTCCTGGGTGGAAAGGGGTTCAGGAAGTCACTAAGATCCCGATCGCAGAGCGTATCATTGATGGGCTAATTCAATCATGAGATGTCATGCATCCCTTTCAGATGCGACTGGGCAAGACACGAGGAAAGACTTGTTATGAATCATATCGGGCTGGTGATCGATCAAATTTCTGAAGGTCTGCCAGGCGTGATGAGGTGGGCCGGGGCGATTGCACGTGAATTGCGTCAACACAATATCTCGCTGACGAATAAGACCTCTGGATATGCAACAACCGATGCGTTGACGCTCGCCGATTTGACGATTCAGGAATTACTGGTCGGGGCTTTGCGTGACAACGCTCCATCGAGTTTGATTTGTCGAATTGAAGGTGAGGAAGAGACCGGAGACCTTGAGGCCTTTGCCAGTGATAGTGACTATGTCATTGCACTGGATCCGATCGATGGCACGAAGCAGTTTCGTGACAAGACGGGCGATGGTTATGCGATCATGCTGCATTTAAGAAATGCCGAGAACGTGCTGTATTCTTTGGTCTTCATGCCCGCGATGGGGAGTGAAGGGACGTGGCTGGAAATCAAAGGAGACAGAATTCGCTGCGGCCCGGATGATTGTTCTCGCAGTGCGCGGGATGTGTTGGACAGCATGGTTCCCATCACCAGAGAATCGTTGCAGGAGTCCAGGAACATCTACATGATTGGCTTTCAAGATGAGGATGCCGCCAAAGCCAAACTTGTCAGTGACGCGGGGCTGGTTGGGCATGTTCCCGACCAGATGCCGGGGAGCATCTATCCTTTAATGGCGCTGGGGGAATTTGGCGGATCATTGATTCATACACCGAATATCTACGACTTTCCGGTGTCGCTTCACCTGGCTCGAATTCTGGGTGGGAACGCGATCTGGGTGCATAATGGAGAGCCCGTCCATTTTCGAGAGTTGTGGAATGATGAGCGTGCGGGAATGTTACGACTTCCGGGAATCGTAGCCTGTGCAATCTTCCCAGAGCACCTGACTGTGTTATCCCAAGTGTCCAGAACGTGGGATCAAAACCGTTATAAGTTCTGAGAATATCGATCATTCTGTCGAGAAAAAGTGTTCCACTTTTGTGAAGCTGGTGCATGTTTGATAAAATGACGTGGACATGAATCGATATTTGTGTGATGCACTTTGATCGCCAGACGCGTGGTGGCAAAGTAAAGCTCGTCACACGTTCAAGATCTTGCATCTCCGTTGGCTGACAGTCCTGAATTGTCAGTTGCCGTCCCATACTGCAAGAGTGTACTGCGAGAGTGGAAATCCAACGTGCCGACAGTGTTGAAACTCGAACGAACCGGCACAGCTTCTCGAATTGTCGAGGAAGTGTTGACGGCCCTTCAAGCAGGTGGCCTGGCTGTTGTCCCTGTCGAGTATTCGTATGTCATAATCGGGAATGGACTTTCAGAATCGGCTGTCAAACGCTTAAGCCAGATCGATCTGCTTTCTTCCAAAGGTCAGCCCGGAGAAGGTGGGATGGTTTCGAGATCACTGGCCGTCTGCTTGGGTCGTGCCATTCAGGATTACACTCATCAATTGACGCCGTTTATGAGTCGATTTCTGGAGCGATGCTGGCCTGGTCCGATGGAAATCGTGGTGTCGAAGACTGAGGGTTCCGGGCCGACGCTTTATGAAGCTTTGCCGCCCGTCACACAGAATTTTTTAACACGCGGAGGAAGCCAGAGTGTTCACTTTTCCTGTCCGATGCATGGTTTTTTCCAGCAGCTGGTCCAGTCCAGTGAGTTCCCCATTGTGATGTCGGCACCATCGGTGTGCCGAGAGGGGAAAACTGCCGTGGAAATCTACGATATTCACCATAGTATCCTTGAACAAATGGACGTGATTATCGATGATCGACAGACAAAGTATCAGCAGCCCCCCAGTGTTGTCGAATTGTCAGAAGATCGCTGGGAAATGTCTGACGAGGGTTTGATTCACTCGATATTGATTTCTCGTATGCTCAATAAAATGATTCTTTTTGTCTGCACGGGGAACACGTGTCGCAGTCCGATGGCTGAGGCGGTGTGTCGTCGTTTGCTGGCCAGTCGTCTTGGTTGCGGAATCGATGAGTTGATCGATCGTGGCTTCAATGTGTTGTCTGCAGGAATATCGACTTCAGAAGGTCAGCCTGCCAGCGGGCATGCTGTCGAATTGATGTCGCGGCATGGTATCGACATGACGACTCACTATTCTCGTCAGATGACTGCAGAAATGCTCGGTCAACCCGATTATATTTTCGCAATGACACATGGACATCGTCAGGCGATTTTATCACTGGCACCTGAACTTGCCGACAAGGTTGACATCCTGGACCCAAATCAAGACGATATAGGTGATCCTTATGGCGGAAACCTGGAGGATTACGAACAGTGTTTACAACAGATTGAAACTGCATTAAAACAACGCATTGACAACTTCTTATCCTAAGTATTGATTTATAGGCAGGGGACGGATGGATCGCCCCTGTTTGCCTTTAATAGATGAAAGATGCCAGCGGACGCCATGAAATTTGTGATAGCCAGTGATCATCGGGGCGTTGCGATTAAAGCAAGGCTCGTACAACTCTTGAGCGACCACGGATACGAGGTCGAGGATCTTGGTACGAACTCCGAGGAAAGCGTGGACTATCCAGACTATGCTGTAAAAGTCTCCGATATTATTTCCCACCACAATGCTGACCGCGGCATTTTAATCTGCGGAACGGGACTTGGGATGTGTATTACAGCGAACAAGTTTCGGGGTGTGCGTGCGGCTTTGTGCTTTGACGAGGTGACCGCTGAGATGAGTCGCCGTCATAACGATGCCAACATTCTATGTATGTCGGCCGATTTAATCAGTGATCAGTTAATTGCTCGCATCACTGAAATCTTTGCTCAGACAGAATTCGAGGGTGGCCGTCATGCCCGTCGGATCGATAAAATTGCCGCCGTTGAATCGGCAAATGGGTGTTGTGGCGGTTCGAATTGATTGCGGAAACCGGCTGGCTTTCGTAAGATCGTTGACGTTGTGATGACAACCTGTGCCTGCTTATTCAAACGCCTTCTCCAGCGGATGTTGTGTTGAGAACAGATATCTGACTGGGAGATTGTTTGCCTTTTGCTTCTGCCAGTTGTCACCGGCATTTTATGGCCTATGATGGCACGGAATGGGGAAAACCCCGAAGACATGCTTGTCGAATTTTCTTTGTGCTGCATTCAATCTTCTCTGATTTGACTTGCCACCGCATGGGATCATGACAGCCTGTAGAAAACATCAACTGGCTGTTCAGCGTTTTGAGTACGAAGTAATTTTTAACAAACACAACACACAGACTGGATCGTGAGATGGATATCGCCAAACTTAAATATCTGCCTTCCCATGAGTGGGTCTTGATCGAGGGAGACGTGGGGACGGTCGGAATCAGTGACTTTGCAGTCAGCGCTTTAACCGATCTGGTGTTTATTCAGCTCCCTGATGTGGGTCGTG
>JBGSVC010000376.1:0-5665 GCA_041753175.1 Planctomycetaceae bacterium | reverse complement strand
CAATCAGCGTGCTGGCGATTCAACGTCATCAGAAGAACTCGAATCAGTTCTGAAAGTTCTCTGAATTTTCACCTCGGATGACTTGAGGAAATTCGGCCTGCACACTATTCCTCTACATATCTCTTTGATTGATTAAATGATGCCCATATGGCCAAAGTCAGTCATGCGGGTTCAGAATTAATACAACGGCTCTTTTAAACAAAAGTATTCTCAAACATGTCCAGCCCGGTCCTGCACATCAAAGATAGTTACTTTTTTGAAGTGCCCCGATCACTCTATCGACCCAATTATGAATCGATGGACGACGTCCCCGGATTTCTCCATGAAGCTCACCCGCATGCAACACTGCAAGAATTCAACGCCGAAATGGCTGGGAAAATCCTGATCCCGCAACCATTTGCCAAGCTGAAGAATCTTTTTGAAGTTGAATCTGGGCTGGCTATCTCGAAATACATGCTGATTGAGTTACTCGTTGCATTCCTTATCTTTGTTTTCTTCTTTGGATTGAAGAAAGCATTCGATTCTTCCTCATCACCCCGAGGCAGAGTTCGAAATTTACTCGAAGCGATGGTCGGTTTTGTACGTGATCAACTGGCACGCCCCGCGTTGGGAAAAAAAGACGCCGACAAGTTTGTCCCGTACCTGCTGACCGTGTTCTTTTTTGTCTTGGGTTGCAATCTGATCGGCATGTTCCCTTTTATGGGAACAGCGACCAGTGATTTAGCTGTCACAGGTGCTCTGGCGTTCGTCACGTTTTTTATTGGCACTTATGCTGGTATCAAGAAAATGGGCGTCCAGGGATATGTGATGAACTTTATCCCCCATATGGATCTGCCAGGCTGGATATCGCCATTGAAATACCTGATTATGGCGATCGAAATCCTGGGGACTGTGATTAAGCATTCTGTCTTAGCCATTCGATTGTTTGCCAACATGGTAGCAGGTCACATGGTGCTGGCGGGAATTCTGGGAACAGTTATTATCGCTGCCGAAACGATGGCCCACGGCGGACCATCCTGGCAATGGTATGTCGGAGCCCCATTCGCTGTCGTCGGATCAGCACTGTTCAGCATGTTGGAATTACTGGTTGCCTTTCTGCAAGCATACGTCTTCACGATGCTGTCATCATTATTCATTTCGTCGTCAATCCATCATCACTAAACCTGACAATATTTGATTTTTCGCAGTCAGCCGGTTGGAGTGTGCCAACTGGAGGCTGAGATTCGTTAACTTTTTTCGTGAGAAACCTTGAGGAGTTTTTAATGACTATTCCAGTCTCATTGGGCGTTGGTCTGATCGTCTTGGGTGCCGCTCTGGGCATCGGCCGCATTGGTGGCAGCGCCGTCGAGAGCATGGCTCGTCAACCAGAAGTTGCAGGACAAATTCAGACAGCCATGATTATCGCCGCCGCTCTGATTGAAGGATTGGGCTTTTTCGCGATTCTGCTGAAAGGCTAGGCTATCAGGATTTAAATCTCGACGTCTTATCGAGAAGCGATCTTTTTGCCTCATTTGATGACGTGGTTGCTACTAACGTAACTGCGTCGACTTCAAGATTTGTTGCAATTTTGTCCTAAAGTCTGACGACTTGTCAGTCGTTGATTTGCGGATTGTGTGAATTCGACTCATCGATAAAGGTATGTCCGTTCTGGCCTGCGTCATTTGCATGCTGGGTTGCGTGATGAGCCTGGTTGTTTGAGGCTTGGTCTTTGAGCATTGTTATCTGTTTTGGTTTCAGGAGTCACCTGTGAACTTGTTATCTGGAATTCTCCCTGTCAACACGTATTGGAAGATGTTCTTTGCGATTTCATTGGCGTGTTTCTTTTCTGTCAGTCACGCTCTGGCAGCACAGGAAGCCGTTCATGAACATGGCGAGGGAGAGCCGCAAGCCCCGATGACCGATGTGGAAAACCTTGGTCCACATACTGACCTTGATCATGCCGAAGGCCATGGTGCTCATATTGGTGAGCCAGCCGTGGAGCCTGGCGTTGTTCCAGATAGCTGGCGTGTTGACATGTCGGTGTATTCGCTGCTGGTGTTCTTGGTATTGCTGGGCCTTTTGAGCAAGTTTGTCTGGGGACCAATCGTTCAAGGGCTCGATGCTCGTGAACAATCCATTCAAAACAATATCAATGCCGCTGAGCAATCCCGGATCAAAGCCGAACAAATGCTGGCCGACTACAAGACAAAGCTCGACAGCGTTCAGGACGAAGTCCGGGAAATTGTGGCAGAAGCTCGACGTGATGCCGACCACACGAAAAACGAGATTATCGCGACCGCCCAAAAGGAAGCCGATCTCGTTCAGAAGCGTGCAACCGATGAGATTGAACGAGCCCGTGACCGTGCCCTGAATGAATTGTTTTCGACGATGTCTGCCCAGGTGACAGCCACGACAGAACATCTCTTAGGACGCGCCATCGACTCAAATGATCGTGATCGACTGGTTCAAGAAGCCCTCTCACAACTGGGTGGGCAGGCGATGCGTAACTGATCACACATAGCTCGATGGCATGATTCGATATCGTGCTCTCGATCGTGAATGTGACACAAGCGTGAAGTCAATTTCGACAGAATGTTTCTTTCAGGTTAGCAAACCATGCAATTGAGTTCATTACAAACACGAATTCCTTCGGTACTCGAAGATCCGAGTATTGCCTCGATTGCACGTGTGTATGCTCTGGCACTTCTGGATGCTGCTGGATCAATGTCTGCAGAAGAACTTCTGAATGAATATCAATCATTCCTTGATAACGTCCTGACGAACCATCCTCAAGCAGAGCAAATATTAGTTTCGGCGGTCTTTTCACCAGAAGACAAGCAGGCCTTCATCGATCAAACGGTGGGGGCATCGATGTCAGCGGTGTTTCGAAACTTTATCTCTGTGCTCGGAGAGCATGGTCGATTAAGCATCCTGCGACCGATTTATGATGCCGCTCGCTTATTGCATGAAAAACGCTCAGGCAAGCGACGTGTCATTGTGACATTAGCCGAAACGCCTTCCGATCAAACTGGTCAAAAGATTTTTGACCAGCTCGTGTCAACGTTTGGCATCCAACCCGACATCGTTTACCAAATCGAACCATCAATTATTGGTGGCATGATCGTTCGGATTGGTGACACCGTTTACGATAGTTCCCTCCGTTCTCGCCTTGGGCAGATTAAAGAACAGGTCAGACAAAGGTATTTGTATGAAATTCAACGCGGACGAGATCGCTTCTGTACTCCAGAAGGAAATTGAAAACTTTAGTAATCGTCTGGAATCACGTGAAGCCGGCGTCGTCACAGAAGTCGGCGACGGGATCGCACGCTGCTACGGTCTGGCGGAAGCCATGTCCGGTGAAATGGTCGAAATTCTGACCCAATCGGGCAGCACAGTCACAGGACTTGTCTTCAACTTGGAAGAAAACTCCGTCGGAGTCATCATTCTGGGTGACTACTTGCAGATCAATGAGGGTGATCAGGTGCGAACCACCGGAGCCCTTCTGTCTGTCCCCGTCGGAGAAGCTTTGTTGGGGCGAGTGGTCGATCCTCTTGGGAATCCACGCGACGGGAAAGGCGCGATTATCACCTCTGATCGTCGCCCTTTGGAAACACCAGCTCCCGGCGTTGTCGATCGCCAGCCTGTCAAAGAGCCAATGCAAACCGGCGTCAAAGCTGTCGATGCCATGACGCCTATTGGCCGTGGTCAGCGGGAGTTGATCATCGGTGACCGTAAAACTGGAAAAACGGCAATTGCCATCGACACAATCCTCAACCAAAAAGGCAAAGACGTTATCTGCGTTTATGTCGGTTGTGGACAGCGGGCTGCCTCAGTTGCCAGTGTGGTGGAAGTCTTGCGTGAGCAAGGAGCCATGGACTACACAATCGTCGTGGCAGCGAACGCCTCTGATCCAGCTTCACAGCAATATCTGGCTCCTTATGCCGGAGCAGCCATCGCTGAATACTTCATGTACCAGGGTAAGCACACTCTGATCGTGTATGATGATCTGTCAAAACAGGCACAAGCCTATCGACAACTCTCCTTGCTGATGCGTCGTCCTCCAGGTCGTGAAGCCTATCCCGGGGATGTCTTTTACTGCCACAGTCGCTTGTTGGAACGGGCTGCAAAGCTGAGCAAAGAGCATGGCGGTGGATCGATGACGGCTCTGCCAATCATTGAAACACTCGAGGGGGAAGTTTCTGCATATATTCCCACAAATGTGATTTCAATTACTGATGGCCAGATTTACCTTGAGCCGGATTTGTTTTACGCAGGAGTTCGTCCTGCCATCAACGTCGGGATCTCGGTTTCCCGCGTCGGGGGAAATGCCCAAACCAAAGCGATGAAAAAAGTTTCCGGCGGATTGAAACTCGACTTGGCCGCGTTCCGGTCTTTGGAGGCGTTCGCTCAGTTAGGAACGGAACTCGATAAAGCCGCTCAAACCCAACTCGATCGTGGCTATCGCATGGTGGAACTCCTCAAGCAGCCTCAGTTCCGTCCAATGGATGTCGTCGATCAGGTGATCAGTATTTACGCAGGTACTCGCGGCTACTTCGATAAGGTGGCGATCGAACACGTTCCCGCTGCTGAAAATGCCCTGATTGCCTTTATGCGTGAACAAAAATCAGAAGTTCGAAACGCCCTGGAATCAGGCAACGAACTGACTTCTGAAATTGAAACGCAACTCAAGGCTGCCTTAGAAGAATTCCTTAAGCAGTCGCTGAAACTGTTTCAAACCAGTGATGCCGTCGTCGCCAAGTAAATGATCAAGGTTCTCTGCTGTCGAACATAGATGGCAGAGAACTTTCATTGCCAGCGTCGATCGCTCAACCTAACTCAGCGATTTAATTTTGATTTGATTTTTTTGTTCAATTTGAACAGTGTTCGGAAAGTCTCATGGCTAAAGCCCGTGCCCTCGTCAAACGTCTGAAAGCAGTTCGCAATATTCGCAAGATTACGCGAACGATGGAACTGATTGCGACTGCTCGTTTCAAAAAAGCCATGGACCGTGCTGTTGAAGCCGAGCAATATACTAAAAAGATTGCCGAGATTGTCTCCGACCTGGCGGCTACGAACCTGAAAATTTCTCACCCTTTGCTGCAAACGCCCCCAGCCGTTGGCAAAGGAATTCTTCTGGTCATGACTTCCAACCGGGGATTATGCGGCGGTTACAATTCTGCAGTTTTAAGAACAGCAATCCAGTTTCGCCGGCAGCAGATCAAAGAGGGACGCGACGTTCAAATTGAGGTCTCGGGGAAACGCGGTATTTCGTTTATGAAATTCGAAAATATCGGCGTAGCTCAGAAATTCACACATTTCGAAGACAAACCCGCGTTCGACGAAGTTGAGCCATTGGCAGAACGCTATGCCAGCATGTTCGTCAATGGTGAGATTGATCGTGTCGATGTCGCTTACACGAAGTTCATCTCAGCTTCGCGTCAAACTCCTCAAGTGGAACAGGTACTGCCTTTCTCCCAACTCGGAGTTCCACAATCCAGCGAGTCGGTTAAAGGTAAGCAGGTTGAGTACGAGTTTCTCCCATCAGCAGAATCCATCCTTCAGGAAATTGTGCCAGCAGCATTTCGGGCCAAGTTATTCAAGACCTTCCTTGATGCTGCCGTCAGTGAGCAGATCGCTCGGATGGTTGCGATGAAGGGGGCAACAGAAAATGCCGATGAGATGATCG
>JBGSVC010000375.1:0-4224 GCA_041753175.1 Planctomycetaceae bacterium | reverse complement strand
AGTCGACAGTTTATTGAGATCGCGGCTTGTGACATTTCCTAGAGAGTCGTGGTTGCAGGTGTGCGAGGGGCGATGGAATCTCGTCGTCTGAAGGTCAGCGGGAGCAACTCGTTACGAATGCTCGCTGATACCTCGACGCCTACCTTGCAGCCTGTTGATTGGTGTCTTCGTGTCGGTTTTGACGATTCCAAAAACGCCTGAAGCCGGGCGTTTTTGTTGATTCAATCCATGGAATCATGCAGCCCATTGAGAAAATTAATGGGCTGAAATAGAGAGCGCCCCATGATCAGCATCGATGCTTACCGACGGATCTTTCCGGTCAATACGTGGATCAAATCCTCTGCGTGGCAGATTGTTGTGGCGAGCCTGATCAGCACGTTGCTGTTGTTGATCCAACTGGGTTGCTTTTATTTGATTATGGACTTGCTTCATCATCAAGGAAAGCTCTCGATGGCCTCCAGCGACGTGCCGGCGTTGATTGCTCTGGTTGGTTATGAACCTTTGGGTTTTGAACAACCCGTTGAAGGTGCTGAGGAGATGAGTGTTGGTGATAAGACCTTTTCCGAGCAGGGGATTCTCTCGGCGGTCTGGTATGCGCGCGACAAGCCATGGGATGCGATATTTCGAGCGCTGTATTTGAATGTCCCCTCGATGAGACAAACGCAGTCGGCGCTGTTTGTGCTGGCGATAACGCTGGTGTTGTCGGGATTGTTGCGGGGGTTATTGCATGCGCGCAATCGGATTGTTTCGTTTCAAGTTGCCTTTCAGATTATTAACGGCTGGCGACGGACGTTGCATCGTCAGGCATTGCGTCTGGGGCAAAGCGATTTGACGGGGAGTGTTGAACAACAGGCAACGAAACTGTTCACGACCGATCTGGATCAACTCAAGCAGGGGATTGCGGAATCGCTGGCTGCCTGGGGTCGCCACCCGATTACGATTGTGACGTTGTTTGTGCTGACGCTGCTGATCAACTGGCGGTTGTCGATCCAGACGGTTATCCCGCTGGTGGGTTGCTGGCTGGTGATTCGACGCGAAGAGAAACGGACGGATCGCAAGAAACGTTTGGCGCTGGCCCAGGCGGAGCGTCAGATGAAACTGTTTGCCGAGGGCTTGCGCAAGAGCAAACTCGTTAAAGGGTATGCGATGGAAGACTTCGAGCATGAGCGGTTTCAAAAACAGCTCGAAGACCATGAGAAACAATCGATTCAGCAGCAACTGGGAGAGAGTTTTTCATTGTGGTTGACACGGCTGATGGGGCTGTTGTGTGTCACGATGGTTATCTTTCTGATGGGTGTGAAGGTGCTACTGCCAGATGATAATCCACAGGCGATGCCGTTTTCGACGGGATTAACGTTTCTATTGACATTTGCAGCGATGTATCGTCCCTGGGACGAGTTGGCTTCGATCTTGAGAAAGGAGCGCGACCAGCAAAAGATTGCCGTCAATATTTTCCGGTTCCTGTCGTTGATGCCGGAAGTTTCTCAGGCCGTTGGTGCGAAGTTTCTGGATCCGTTAAGTCAAGGGATTCGATTTGAATCGGTCTCTTACACAATCACGGGTGAGGAGATGCCGTTGTTGTCGCCGATTGATCTGACACTCAAAGCTGGTCAGGTGACGGCCATTGTGGCCGAGAATCCGCTGGAAGCGCGGGCGATTTTGAGTATGCTGCCACGGTTCATTGAACCAACAACGGGGCGGGTGCTGTTTGATGGCGAGGATATTGCGTGGGTCACGCTGGAATCCTTGCGGGCGGAATCGGCGTATGTGGGTGGGAAGGATGTCTGTTTTTCAGGATCGGTGCTGGAGAATCTGACATGCGGGCAGAGTTCGTATTCTCTCAATGAGGCTTCTGAGGCGGCAAAATTGGCGCATGCTCACAACTTCATCACGAAGCTGCCGTTTGGCTATGAGACACCGATCGGTGAGCATGGGGAACGTCTGGATGCCGGGCAGTTGTTTCGGTTGTCGTTGGCTCGTGCGGCGCTTCGCAAGCCGGCGCTGTTGATTATTGAAGAGCCTGATGTGCGACTGGATGAGCAGGTAAAAAGTTTCATTGATGATGCTTATCAGCGCTTGTTTCAGGATCGAACGGTGATCATATTGCCCTCTCGCTTATCAACGCTCAAGCGGTGTGAACAGGTGGTCTTCATCCATAAGGGGAAAGTGGAAGCGATTGGTCGACATGCCGATTTGATTCAGTCTTCGCCGGTGTATTGCCATTGGGAATATCTGCGATTCAATACGTTTAGCCGGAAGTCTGCGCCTGCGTCTGTGTGAACTTTTGGAATCGTGCGTTGAGGGGAAGGTTGGTTGAATTGGTTTGGCGCTGGTTTAGGTTGATAGGGTTAAGGTTGGTAGGGTTTGAGTTGGATTCTGGACGAGATTGCGTTAAGTTCAAGAGATGACCACACCTTCCCGTCAGCCGATGTTTCTTCTGTTGGAACGCGCCTTGCGAATTGCTGCATTTCATCACCAGGGGCAGGTGCGCAAAGGGGGAAGCCTGCCTTATATCATTCATCCATCTGCCGTCGTGACGATTCTGGCGCGTGAGCAGTTTGACGATGAGATACTGGCGGCTGCCATGTTGCATGATGTGTTGGAGGATACCAATTGCACGCCGGATCAACTGCGTGAGGCGTTTCCTGAGCATATTGTGGAATGGGTCATCGAGCTTTCAGAGATCAAGCATGATGCAGCGGGTCAGAAAATACCCTGGAAGACGCGCAAAGAGGTTCATCTGGAGCGGATTCGCAGTTCGTGTTGGCAAGTGCGGGCGATCAAACTGGCCGACAAGATTCATAACATTCAGTCGATCCTGTTTGATTTGTCGACGGGTGTGAATGCCTGGGGTGTCTTTTCGGCGCCGCCGGAGGAGGTTGTGTGGTATTACGAATCGGCCCTGTTTGCCTGTGGCCCGGAGACGCAACAGCTTTCCCGTTTAGCGAAGACCTGTCGTGAACTGATTGGCATGTTGATTGAGCAGATTCCTGGCTGATGGTCAGTCTGTTGTGGTTTGAAGTTGGACGAAAACCGCTGATGTTAAAAGAGCTCTGTCTTGAAGATCAGATCAGGGAAGATTCGTTTGCACTTCAATAGTCGAGAGTTAACGTCGCTGGGTGGCAGGAGATTTTTCACGTCCGCTGAGTTGCGAACTTTTCTTGAGAGGCTGGTAGGTGATCTCCTGCCAGGCTCTTAAGTCCACTTCGAGAGGTTGTGGATAGCTGGACGTTGGTCCCATGTCGTGGATGAATCTGGCGAGGCGTTGCAATTTGTTGGCGGGATCGGGTTCGCGCGGCTGCTCGAAACCAGGAGCCAGCCCCCAGAGAAATTGTGTGCCGCCCTGGCTATGGAGGCGATAGTTAAAGTCTTCAAGTTTTGCGTCCGCCAGATTCGGACGATCGATCGAGATACTTTCCAAATTCCATGACTGCCAGGCGGAGAGATGTTTGGGGTCGGAAGAAGTCTTCAGGGGCTGCAATAAGGCAGCAGCCAGTTTTGCGGCTCCGAGAATTCCGGGATCGCCCCAAACAATGCCGGCTGGTCCCTGTGGGAGTGTCTGGGAGTTGATGATGAGTGGAAACTTCGAGACATCTTCGGTGGTGAAATCTTTGGGAGGGAGCAGGATCGCGTCGGCATCGATGGGATAGTAGCCGGTTTTGATTTTGACCATGGCAACAGGCTGGCGGATATCGACATCAATCTCCACCGTGCGAGGGTATTGGAGTTTGACTTGCCGGACTGTTTTGACCCAGGGGAGCGATTCGAGTTGACGTCCCAGTCGGGCGGCGAGATCGTCTTGAGTAAATGTCAGAGGGCCGGTTGAAAGTAGCTGCGTGGTGACGCGCGCCTGCCAATCCGGCGGAAGTCCGGGGGGAAGATTTCGGAAGACAAACGAAGATTCATCGAGAGCAAATTGCGAGTTGACCTGCCACTGTTGTTGTAGGGTTTTTACTTTGGCATAGATCAGCGGAGAGATGCAAAAGACCGCCAGCCAGAAGAGCACGATGGGTCGATACAGACTTTCGCGCCAGGATGTGGGCGCATCGGTCGGTTCGGGGGATTCTGTTTTTTTGTGTTTGCGTGGCGACATGTTCGCGACCGCCTTACTTCCCAACGTGAGATGGAACCAGAGCCACTTGCAGCTTCCCTGCCTGAGAGGCTGTTGAAAATCGACTTCGTGTCACTTTTCAACACTCCAACATCGCCTGAAACCGGGCGTTG
>JBGSVC010000374.1:0-3285 GCA_041753175.1 Planctomycetaceae bacterium | reverse complement strand
CAGATCACGACGCGATCTGCCGTGAGATCCAGGACCTCGCGTGTGGTCCCCCCCTGAAGTGCTTCCAGAGTCGAGAGTTCTTCAATGCCCTGAATGAGCAGATTGACACCGCCTGAGATCACGGTGACTTGCTCAGGCGGGAAACTGTTGGTCGAAGGACGACTTTGCCAGTTCAGAGGCGCAGAACTGCGCGGCGAGATGACCAGCGATCTGACAGGAACATCAGGTTGTTGAAGCTGGACAGGTGGGGCAAGAGTCGGTTGGAGAGCTGATGTTTGTGGCGGGGGAGGTGAAAGATACTGTGTGAGTTCAACCTGACCCTGCGAGGAAAATTCGCGACGCTGGCGCGCAGTCGCGACGAAGGGATCATCGGCGGACGGAGACTGCTGAAGATGATGAGGAATGTTGAGTTGGATACCGGCAGTGGTGGTGAGCATGAGAAACGCTTCGGCTTTGGTGTGACGTGATTGTTCATGCTCCATCTGGACATTACCACTGGCGTAAACTTCGAAATGCTCTTCGTTATTTTTATGGTGATGCCAGATCAGCATCTGTTCGGCCTGCATCCAGGAAGTTCCTTGTGCGATCTGACATCGACCGCGGGCGAGCGTGAGATCGAGGCCTGCTTCAGACCAAGTCTGGGCGTAGTCGGCCTGAATGGCCAGTGGATCTTGCGAGGAAGGTGAGGTGGCAGGAGTTTCAAACAGGCCGGGACTGACCTGTCCCAACTCAGAGCGCGAGCCAGGTGCGACATCGGGAGCACCGACCTGAAATGGTGACTGGGCAGTCAGGTCAGAGGGCTGTGTCATAAAAAGAAAATAGAAAGCGATCAGAAGCAGAAGCGAGGTGCGTTTGAGGATCGCCGGATTCTCCTGGGTGCGCGTGGACACAAACCAGGACATGGCGCTGCCAGATCCCAGCGCGCTTACCGCCGCTGTCAGAGAGAAAGATGTGGAGGGCGACTTCAGTGGATCATGCCTGCTTCTTACAGGGGACGGACGTTAGATGTCATGATGTTGTCTGACAATGTTGAACTGCAGAAAAACAACGTGACACTTACGGAAAGGAAATTCTTGATTCACAGATGTTTTGATTCAAGAATGGACGGCATCCTGCCGGGGGCGGATTATAGGACGATTCTGAAAATTGAGTCAATGTGGGTGCGCAGCCGGTAGCCTTCGGCAATAATTACAATTAACCTTTGTAAAGATATGTGGTTACGACGAGTCAAAATGGAGGGGTAGTCCCTGCATGAGGGCTTGTCGAAGGCCTATGTTCTGATCCTGATACGAAAGGACGTTTTTATGCTCAAGCGGATTCTGATTTTGGCAGGAGATTTTGTTGAAGACTATGAGTTGATGGTCCCTTATCAATGCTTGACCATGCTCGGTTACGATGTAGATGTGGTCTGTCCGGACAAGAAGGCAGGAGAACTCATCCCGACGGCGATTCATGATTTTGAAGGAGATCAAACGTATACAGAAAAACGTGGCCACAATTTTTCACTGACGGCCACCTTTGACGAGATTCAGCCTGACAATTATCTGGGATTGCTGATTCCAGGAGGGAGATCGCCCGAATATCTGCGGATTGATTCACGGGTGTTAACGATCGTCCAGGCGTTTGCTAAAGCGAATAAGCCGCTGGCGGCGACATGTCATGCGGCTCAGTTATTAGCAGCCGCTGATGTGATTCGAGGCCGAAAATTGACGTGTTATCCAGCCTGTGAGCCGGATGTGAAACTGGCGGGGGGTGAGTATCAACAAATCGATCTGGAAGAGGCATTTGTGGATGGGAATCTGGTATCGTGTCCAGCCTGGCCTGGTAATCCAGCGTGGATACGGGAATTTGTGAAGCTGTTGGGTGCCAGAATTGAATTGTAATGGGATCTCTGTATGCAGTGAAACGCATTTATTCAACTCATTGGGAAATCAAGCGTTGCAACACGTATCAATATTTGTTAATTTGATAAGTGGGGTATTCTAAGGAGTTTTTGAGACTGAACCTTGAAAGGCTTCTGGTCTTTGAGGAAAACGATCATTACTATGACTGAACTCAACAGTCGCCATGCACCCCATCAGGAAACGGACACCTGGGCGACTGATGAGTCCAACAGAACGCTTTGAAGCGTTTGTGTTATGGAATAAGGGATGATCCTAACATAGTGAGTTGTTTATTATGCCGATTTCGCCTCGTTCTCGGACCGGGATTTCGTCGCTGTTCGGAAATTCTCGACGTCGACGGATTCAAATTGCTTTGGCAACACCAAACGCTCAGCCTGCTCCTGCTTCTGAGGAACAGGCCTTGAGAAAAAACGAGGCCTCGCGCAGAAAAAAGCCACATTGTTCCCGCGAGCAACTTATCGAGTTTTTGCAAACAGGTGGGGATGTGCATGTGGTCGTGAGGAGACGTCGGAGCACGGGGCGGCGGGTGTTGGTGTCGTCCGCAGTCTCATCTGAAAGGCAACATGAGGTCATTTCGACAGGTTCACACTGGCGTGATGATTCCAGAGACAGTGATCTGCCAGTGACGTCGCGGGGCTCAATCGATTCTTCCATGTCGAAAAAAATGGGGGCCGCAGAATCCGTGTCGACAACGCACCGATTAGAGTCTGTCAGGGAAAATTCGCTTCAGGAAACGTCACGGTTTCCGCTCAATGAATTGATTCAGGATGCTCCGAGTTTGCGTTGGATGTTTCTGGGGGATGAGAAATCGCTGGGAATTAAGAAGCGTCGTCAACAGACGAGAACCTACGTCGATCTGTTTGCTGATCGACTTCGCTGGGAACTGCGACGTTTTCCTGATGAGGTGTCCTGTCCGAGTATGGCAAAATTGTCGATTGAATCACTGCGACTGCAATGGCCAAAATTAATGCGACAGTTTCAGCCAAACATCGTGTTTTACCTGCCAACGGAAGCAGATTATCGAAACTTTCAACAGGCTCCTGGGACCTTTGAGAAATGCCTGCATAATCTGATTGAGGAGATGCGTTTTGAAGGAGTGATGCCAGTCTTGCAAACCCGGTGGTTGCCTGCTGCCCAGTCGCCATGGAAACGTGTTGCCGATGCATTGCAGACGATGATGTCTGCGTATGCCAGGGAATGTGACGTGCCGCTGGTGGATCATCATGCCTGTTGGGAGACGGCTTGCCGAGTGCAAAACATTGATTTTTGGCTCGAAGCCAGTACCTACAGTACCGTCTCTGAAGCCCGATTCGACCCCCAGCTTCAACAAGCCCAAACCGACTCCTCAACGGTCGGGACATATCGTAGTGAATACGAAACC
>JBGSVC010000373.1:0-6628 GCA_041753175.1 Planctomycetaceae bacterium | reverse complement strand
TTTTTGGAGGGGAAGCGGTTTGCGTTTATTCAAGGGACGCCCGTGATGCTGGGGCCTCAGTATCCCTTTGCACAATACGGGCAGAGCGGTACGTGGATGTCGGATCGGTTGCCTCATTTGTCGAAGCATGTCGATGAGATGTGTTTTATCCGCACGATGCAGACGGATCAATTCAACCATGGACCTGCGGAGTTGATGGTACATACAGGGCAGGCCCGGATGGGCTATCCGTCGCTGGGATCGTGGGTGACATGGGGACTGGGATCAGAAAATGAAGATTTGCCGGGATTCATGGTGTTGATGTCCGGTGGGAGACCGCCGAGGGCTGGGAATGCGTTGTGGTCGGGTGGATTCCTGCCATCTGTTTATCAAGGAGTGCAATGCCGATCCAAAGGGGAGGCGGTGTTGAATGTGACCAACCCTGCGGTGACAACGCGTCCTTCCCGTCGTGCGATGTTGGATACGCTCGATGAACTCAACCGGAAATCGTATGAAGAGTTTGGGAATCCAGAAACGCTGACAAGGATTGCCCAATATGAGATGGCGTATCGGATGCAGACGACGATTCCTGAGGTCGCCGATATCAAAAGTGAATCCACAGAGATTCAGAAACTTTATGGGGCCGTTCCGGGTGCAGAGTCATTTGCGAATAATTGTTTGCTGGCACGTCGGATGGCTCAAGCGGGAACGCGGTACATCCAACTCTTTCACTGGGGATGGGATTCGCATGGAGCGTCTGAGGATGAAGCGATTAATGCAGGATTCAAGACCCGTTGTAAAGAGATCGACCAGCCGATTTCTGCCTTGTTGACGGATCTTAAACAACAGGGAATGCTGGAGAGCACGCTGGTTGTGTTTAGTGGTGAATTTGGTCGCACGCCGATGCAGGAGAATCGTGGGGGGACGGCGATGACGTATATTGGTCGCGATCACAACCCGTCTGCCTTTACGCTGTGGATGGCGGGAGCGGGAGTCAAGAAGGGGTATTCTTATGGAGTCACTGATGATTTTGGATATCAGGTGGTCGAGAATCCCGTTGCGCTGCGAGACTTCCATGCGACGCTGTTGCATCTGATGGGAGTCAATCATCAGGAATTGACCTACTATCATCAGGGTCTGAACCAGAAATTGACGGGTGTGTTACCGGCGCGGGTCATCCATGATCTTCTGGCTTGATGTTGATGCAGCCTGAGTGAGAGGTTGATGGAGATGAATTGAGTGATACCTGATGTCGAGTTGCTCGAGGCTACTGGGCATGTCGTCGTGGGCACTGGCGGCGCGCAAGCTGGGAAACAACGAGAGTATAACGACCAATCGCCACTACAGAGACGCGTAATGCGTACTAGAGTGAATTGTTTTTGGTGAGCAAGTCGATGGAGGCGTGCTCGATTTGAGGCTGGAGGGTGGGGTCTGGTTCGCTGAGGTGCGGAATGATGGGGCCTGTTTGTGCGACGCCAGCGAATTGAGTGGCGGCGTGAAGGACAATGATGGGGCCGTTGTTGTCGCGGAGATTTTCCAAGGGGAGGAACATGCTGCGGAGTTCCTCGGCGCGGGCAAAATCTTGTGACTGAATGGCCTTGAGCAAAGCCGTCGAGATTTTAGGAGCAACACACCCACAGCCTGTCGTGAAACCTCCGAGGTGGAAGTCTCGCATGTGAACAATCGCCGGTTGGTCGCCAAGTCCTGAAAGGATGATGGCTGGGTCGACAACTTCAGTGATCGATTTGAGATAGGCATCGTTGGTGTAGTCTTTTCGGACGACGGAATATTTGATCGCGGAGACCAGGCCGTCATCGACGAGGGCTTTGACATGGTCGGCTTTGATTTTGTTGTCGTATTTGAGATAGACGACAACAGGCTTGCCGAACTGCTCGGCGAAGGAGCGAATGCCGCGTGCCAGGCCCAGGGAGGTTGTGATGTCGGATTGAGGGAGAATCATGACGGTGGGGAAATTGTGTTCCTTAAGAATCGGGAGTTGATCGAGCATTGTTCCGTAGGCAGGACCAGTAGCCGGGATGACCCAGGACGATTGAGCTGCCTGAGTGCTGATCAGTTCCAAAGCAGCGGCATATTGTTTCAGCGTGAGGTGGTAGAAGATGGCATTTCCACCATACAGGAGGGTGTGGATGCCACCGGATTCGATATGGCGGATCAGTTTTCGGTTTTCATCGATGCTTAACGAGAAGTCTTCGTTGCGAGCCAGAGAAGGGACAGCCCAGACGGAAGAAGCGATCATGGCGGGGGTGATGGGAGTCGTATTCATGGATTGTCCGAAAGTTCTTGAGTAGCCGTTGAAAAGTCTGTGTTTGAGATATCTTACAAGAGGATTGAGAAAAGGCCAAGGTTGGGGGAATGTTTGAATTGGTTCGGGACGTTTGAGCATCAAAAAATATCAGGATGGGGTGTTTTGATGTCGTGATGTTCGAGGAAATCAAAATCACAGCCCAGATTGGCTTGAGTGACATGTTGTGAGAAGAGTTGGCCGTAGCCGCGGGAGTATTTGAGGAGGGGGGGCGTCCAGCGTTGTTTTCTGAGAGTTAACTCATCTTCGGGGACGAGCAGGGAGAGGGTGCGGTTGGTGAGGTCGAGTTGGATGAGGTCTCCATCCTGGACTAAAGCAAGAGGGCCACCGATGGCGGCTTCAGGAGCGATATGGAGGATGCAGGTGCCATAGCTGGTGCCCGACATTCGGGAATCAGAAATACGGACCATGTCGCGGATGCCGGCTTTGAGAAGTGTGTCGGGGATGGGGAGCATGCCCCATTCCGGGAAGCCGGGAGCCCCGATCGGGCCTGCATTGCGGAGCACGAGGATCGACTCCGGGGTGAAGGGTGTCGCCTCATCGGCCATACGCTTTTTGAGTTCGGGATAGTTGTCAAAGACGATCGCAGGTCCGGTGTGATGGAGGAGTTGAGGATCGGCGGCCGTGGGCTTAATGACGCAGCCATCAGGGGCCAGGTTGCCATGGAGGACGAATGTGCCTCCCGTTGGTGAGAGTGGATTATCGCGCCGTCGAATGATTTGGGGATCGATGATCTGCGCACTGGAGATATTTTCGCCGAGGGTTTTGCCGTTGACGGTGGGGCAGGAAAGATTGAGGAGGTCTGTGATTTGTGAAAGGAGAGCAGGGAGTCCTCCGGCGTCGTAGAAATCTTCCATGAGGAATTTTCCAGCCGGGCGGACGTTGGCGAGAACGGGCGTGATGCGTGAGAGTTCGTCAAAGCGGTTGAGCGTGAGGGGATAGCCCGCGCGCCTGGCCATCGCCAGAATGTGAACGATGGCATTGGTCGATCCGGAGATGGCCATGGTGGTGGTGATTGAATTATCGAATGATTCTGGGGAGAGGATACGCGAGGGGGTGAGGTTTTCCAGAGCCATTTCGACGGCCCTGCGCCCCGTCGCGGCGGCGAGTCTGGCATGTTCTGAGATGACTGCAGGAACACAGGAGGCGTTGGGGAGCGTCATGCCCAGGGATTCAGCGATCGCGGCCATGGTGGAGGCGGTCCCCATCGTCATGCAGGTGCCCGCAGAACGGGCGATGCAGTTTTCGATGTCGCACCAATCGGCGTCACACAGGTTGCCTGCACGACGTTCGTCCCAATATTTCCAGGCGTCTGATCCAGAACCGAGAGTTACGTCTTTCCAACG
Source organism: Planctomycetaceae bacterium (assembly GCA_041753175.1). Lineage (GTDB taxonomy): Bacteria > Planctomycetota > Planctomycetia > Planctomycetales > Planctomycetaceae > SXPC01. The sequence continues at coordinate 2,980 of JBGSVC010000373.1, read as the reverse complement.
TGCCTTGAGCATAGGGCCGGCGGGGAGGACGATCGAAGGAATATCTGCGGAGATGGCTCCCATGATCATCGCAGGGATGGTTTTGTCGCATCCCCCCATGAGGACAGCAGCATCGATGGGATGACAACGCAGGACTTCTTCAGTTTCCATCGCCAGCAGATTGCGATAAAGAATCGTGCTGGGTTTCATCAGCATTTCGCCCAGCGACATGACGGGAACTTCGACTGGGAAACCGCCAGCCTGAAAGATGCCACGTTTGAGGTCGTCAATGCGCTCTTTGAAATGGGAATGGCAGGTATTCAGATCGCTATAAGTATTGAGCAGACCGATGACGGGTTTGCCCTTGTAGTCGATATCTGCCAGTCCCATGCCTTTGAGACGTGAACGATGGCCAAAGCCACGCAGGGAATCTGGTTGGAACCATTGTGAGCTACGCAATTCAGACATGTGATGATTACCGAAATTATTTGTTGAATGTCTCTAGGAAAACAGGAAGAAAATTAATCATGTGTTCGTCAGGTGTTGGAGAGAGGAAAAGGGGATGCTGTTGATATCACCTCTGATTGGAACATCGAGTTGAAACGATGTTGACTTCGTCTGTGTTAGATCAATGGAACGATGCGGGATGCGATCAGGGTGACGAAGAAGGCGACGATGCCCATGATCGTTAAAAGAACGGAAAATGTTTGAAGGGTTTCTTTTTCTGTGAAGCCAGACATTTTGCCGACGACCCAAAAACCCGAATCGTTCATCCAGGGGAGGGGTTTGGAACCACAACCGATCGCCATCGCAAGGTAGACGGGATGAAAGGGGAGTACAATCGTTGAAGCGATGGGTGCAAAGATACCGACGGCTGTGATCATGGCGACGGTGGCAGAGCCTTGAGCGACGCGAATCACCATGGTGACGAGAAACGCCAGCGTCAGCAGTCCTGGTCCGGAGTTGATGACGGGGAAGGATTCGATCAACGCGCCAGCGATATTGGTTTGTTGAATCACGGTTCCCAATGCACCACCAGCGCAAGTGATCAGGAGGACGGTTCCGCCTTCGGACAAGGCCGACTGAACGTGCTCAGACGAGCGTTCTTTGGTCATGCCGGGCATCGACCACATCGTAAAAAAGGCGACAAATGCAGAGACGGTCAAGGCGATATTCTTGTCGCCCCAAAATTCGATGATCGGCGTCAGCGAGGAAGAGAACATCATGGGACTGCGATCCGTCAGATGTGGCCAGAGAAAATCGGTGCCGAGAAAAACCAGTGGCAGCAATAGAGGCAAAACGGCAAGCCAGAAGGGGGGTCTGTTTGTGATCTGTGTGGATGAAGAGGTGTTGGAGAGCGAAAGGTCTTCACGCAGCGGGATATCTAAAGATCGATTTGCCCAGAGAACATACAGGTAGCCTGCGACGATTCCGATGCTGCCAATGGCCATGCCGGTTAAGAACATGACGGGAAGAGGAATTTGAAGTTCAGCGGCGATGAGCAGTGGACCGGGTGTCGGAGGGATCAGAGAGTGGGCCAGTGTTCCTCCAGCGACGATCGCGAGGACGTTTTTGACATAGTCCTTTCCGGTTTGCAAGGACATCGCTTTGGCGAGGGGGAGCAGCAATAGAAAGACGGTATCAAAAAACAACGGGATGGCCAAAAAGAAAGAACTGATCACAAGGGCGATCGGCGTCTGTTTTTCGCCGCAGACTTTTCGGATCGTGTCTACGATCACTTGTGCAGAACCGGAGATCAGCAAGCATCGTCCGAGGACGGAGGCCATCGCAATGAGGATACCGATTTTCATGGCTGTTTGACCGAAGCCATCGGCGATACGTGAAATTCCTGATTGGGATGCCAGCGATTTGGCCTGGGCATATTGATCAATAGGAATGATCAGAGAGTTGAGGTCGGGTGGGGAAGTCTCGGGTGAGTGTTCGTAGAGTGAGCCACCTTTGAATTGAAGGGAGATCGTCTCCAGATCCTTGGGAATGTGAGTCAGGGAAGCGGGAGGCAGGACGACGAATTGAGATGAACCTGTCTTCCATTTTGGGGGCGTCTGGAGAGTGAGTGTGTTGTCCTGAGAGGTGATCACGCAGCCGGAGGTCGTTTGCAGAGTGCTCAAAAAAACAGACTCGTAACTGGTGAGCAGTGTGACGACGATTGCAGCAGCCATCAACGCCAGAAAGGCATGCAGACGAAACACCATGACCGCAGTTACAACGACGATCATCGCCAACAGCAGGATCGACAATGCGTTCATGGGTAAGAACTTTCACGGTCGTGAATCGAGGGAGTTGGCCGGAGTTCAACACGCCAACAACAAATGTGGTTACAGACAGTTAATACAAACAGGGTAAATCTTTCGCATCGGAAACGCGAGTGAGCAGGCAGTCAGTCGAGTGTCGTTGAGCAAAATTGCGGAGAACAATCAGCGCTTATGATGGATCAAGAGGAGCGTGAGAAAGTAGTCGCGTTACTAGACGAGCGATGTTAAGGAAGCAACGCCGATTTCTTCTTTCGAATAGAGCGGTTCTGCATAGGGTTTGCCAATGGCCCACCCCCAGTAGCGTGCCCGTGCGGCGATGTCGTCAAGCAAGCTGGGAAAGGTCTGGTCACGTCCGGTGATCATCTGACTTTCATAGGCAGCAATGGCGTTCATTTTAGCTTCGAAGCCGGGAGTGATATCCATGATGACACTGGGCTTGGGTTGGATTTTGAGATGGATACTGGCGTAATAAAGAATTTTTGGAGGATGAAAGCGTTCGCCCGGCATTTGAGTTTTGGAAAGTTTTGACCAAAAGCGAGCCGCGTCGGTGAGCTGTGAGGCTGCGACATGGTCTGGATGGGCATCGTCCCAGTAATGTGCCAGAATGATTTTGGGACGCCACATGCGAAAGACGCTTGCCAGTTGAAAACGTGCTTCCTCTGTATCGCGGAGAGTTCGGTTGGGGAGATCGAGATTGTGTCTGATGCCTAGGCCAAGAGCGGTGGAGG
>JBGSVC010000372.1:0-7290 GCA_041753175.1 Planctomycetaceae bacterium | reverse complement strand
CTATCACAGGGACGACGCTTCCAGAACATCCCATCGATGGCCTGGATATTTCTCCATTGCTTTTCCAGAACGAAGCCAAAACGCCTCACGAATTTTACCTCTACTACTGGGGACAACAGCTTCACGCCATCCGTGCCGGTGATTGGAAACTTCATTTCCCTCACGACTACCGCACACTCTCAGGCCCCGCAGGTCGGGATGGCATACCAGGCAAATATGCCAATGCTCACACCCAATTGGCTCTCTATAATCTCAAAGACGATCTCGCAGAAGAGCATAATGTGCTCACAGATCACCCTGATGTCGTAACGCGACTGACGAATCTGGCAGATCATGCTCGTCAACAGCTCGGCGATTCCCAACTCAATATCAAAGGGAATCAGAATCGCGCCGCTGGCAGGCTCCCGTAATCTTTCCATCACACTTCATACGTGTGACCATCTTCCAGATATTTCACCCGATAAAGATCTGTCCGTCGATCATTCCAGTTCTGCACTGAACCTGACGTTTTATGTCGGCGGAGCTGTTCGACATCCACATCATGAATAATCATGGTCTCGATGTTGGCATTACACTCGGCAGCAATCGCATCGCGTGCGAACTCTGCATCAGCGGGCGTAAAGATCGCCGACTGTGCATAATGAATGTCTGAATTCTCCACAAACGGCAAATTCCCGGTACATCCTGCGACCGCAACATAGACATGATTCTCGACACAGCGCGCCAGCGCGCAATGCCTGACTCGCAAATAACCATGGCGGGTATCGGTATTAAAGGGTACGAAAATAATCTGTGCCCCTTTTTGCGCAGCCACCCGGACGAGTTCCGGAAATTCAATGTCATAACAAATCAACATCGCAATCCGCCCGCAGTCTGTATCAAACACATTGACTTTCCTCCCCGGCGAAACGCCCCACCAACGTCGTTCGCTGGGCGTAATATGAATCTTCTCCTGCTGTCCGAGCGTTCCATTGCGACGAAACAAATAGGCAACGTTGTAGAGATTCTCATCCTCCAGCACGAACTGTGAGCCACCTATAATATTGACATCATACTTCACCGCCATCTCTGTGAAGAAATCCAGATACTGCGGCGTGAATTCCGCCAGCTTTCTGGCTGCCTGTCCAGGAGGGTGATTGCTCACCAGCGACAACAACTGCGTCGTAAACAATTCCGGGAACAACACAAAATCCGTTTTATATTCATTGGCCGTATCCAGATAAAACTCACATTGACGAGTAAACTCATCGAAACTGTTGATCGGCCGAACCATATATTGCACCACAGCCAGCCGAATCAATTCCGAGTAATAGGTCTTCGTTCGATCCGATGCATATTCCAGATTCAGCCACTGCAGATAAGTTGCGTACCCACGCGACTCCAGATCATTCGGGAAATAATTCGGAATCAACCCTTGAACTTCAAATCCGTTGGCAAGCTGCGCAGTCAGCACCGGGTCAAATAATTCTCGCGCATTGACGCGCTCAACATAAATCGCCGCCGTCATATTATCAGCGTGTTTGCCATATCCCGGAATACGCCCTCCGATAATCATCCGCTTGAGATTCTTGTTTCGACAAAGTTCCTTTCGAGCTTCGTAAATCCTCCGAGACAGTTTCATCCCGCGAAATTCAGGATGAACCATGATTTCTATCCCATACAATGTGTCTCCGATGGGATCGTGATTGGAAATAAACCCATTGTCAGAGACCTTCTTATAGTCATGCCACGACAGGTTCGACGTATACTGCAACATTAAACTGGATGACGATGCCGCCAGCTTTCCATCGATCTCAACACCAATTTGACCTTCTGGAAATCGCTCAATCTGGCTGACGATCTGCTCTTTCTTCCAGACAGACAAACCAGGAAAGCACACCCGTTGCATCTCGATGATGCTCTCAAAATCCTCCACTCGCAACGTCCGTACGGTCGTTTTCCACTCATAGTCTGACAAGTCAATATTCTGGTTCATATTTCCATTTCATGCTCGGACCTGATGGCAACGTCATGTACCCAAAACCTGATCCCTCTTGTTGATCTTGAAGACACAAGTATATCATAAACACTTTAGATTTGCAGGGCGCTCCGCACGATGATGGCCTATACTTCAACACCACGACTCAACAATCAAAGTGGAATTGTTTAATAGTTTCTTCGCGATAATGTTTCCCTTCTATGAGAGCAGGAGGCGTTGACGATGAGTTCCATCGGCCCTTCCGGGTTTATTCCATCGACTTTCGCAGGCCATGCGGCTGCTTCCAACGCCCTGCAAAAAGATCACCAACAAACCGTTGACCTGTCCAAAAACAGATCCTTTCAACAAGACCTTCAAATCCGCACCAACGAAAAAAATGCTGGTGTTTCCGATCCAGACTTCTCCGCGGACCGGGATGCCGATGGCAGGCTCCTGGCTGAGCAGGAACAACAGAGCGATCAACATCCCGCCACTCCTGAACAGACAACAGCCTCGCCACAAGACCATTCCCACAGCATCGACCCTGATGGCAACCTCGGAACTCATCTCGATTTGCAAGCCTGAATTCGCTGCGCCCCCGCCTGACTTCGTTTGTCCGTAGAACCTCTTTTAGTTACCATGCCCTTTTGGTGATTAAATAAGTCCTCCCTCTGCGAAAAAACGAATCAAACATGAATCAGCCTGTATCCCCACAGCCCGATCGACTTGAAGCTGCACGTCTGGAAAAACTTCAACACATCGTCGACCTCGGCCACGATCCCTACGGCCAACGCTTTGATCATCATCAGCCGATTTCGCAAGTCCGTCCTCTTTGCCCTGACGATCATGGCGAAAATGGCCAACAGGTGCGCGTTGCTGGTCGAATTATGCTTAAACGAGACACCGGCAAACTGTGGTTTGTCAACATCAAAGACGCAACCGCCAACATCCAGCTCATGCTTTCCAAAAATGAACTTGGAGATGATCAATGGGCACTCGTCAAATGTCTTGATCTTGGAGACATTATTGGCGTCGATGGATTCATGCGCCGCACCAAGACAGGCGAAGTCTCCGTGTGGGTCACCAAACTCACGATTCTCACCAAATCGCTTTCTCAACCTCCTGAAAAATTTCACGGGGCTCAGGATATCGAGCTTCTTTTGCGTCACCGCTATCTCGATCTGATTTACAATGAAGGCGTGCTCGATCGCATGCTGCTAAGGTCCGCGATTCTCGACTCTGTCCGACAGACGCTGCGCTCTCACCAATTTGTCGAAGTCGAAACTCCTGTTTTGCATACAATCGCCGGCGGAGCTGCTGCGCGCCCTTTCATCACGCATCACAACGCGCAGGATATGGATCTGTTTTTACGCATTGCGCTGGAACTCCACCTCAAACGCCTGATGGTGGGAGGTATCGAACGGGTTTATGAGATCGGTCGCGTCTTTCGAAACGAAGGGATCGATGCCACCCATAATCCTGAATTCACCATGATCGAAATCTACCAGGCATTCGGCAATTACGAAACCATGATGGATCTCACCGAAGCTATCGTCACTGATGCCGCCAGAATTGTGAAAGAGAAAATGGGCATCGAAGGTGACAATCTCGTTCTTCCCTGGGGAGACTCCACCATCGACCTCACGTCTCCATGGCCTCGCAAAAAGTATGCAGACCTCTTTGAAGCGGCTGCCGGCTTTCCTATGTCTGATCAACAGAAAGTCATTTCGCTGGCCGCCGAAAAACATATCCCCACCCAGGGTGTGCATCATGATGTCATCGTCAACAAACTCTTCGAAGACCTCGTCGAAGACTCTCTGGAAGGTCCAGTCTTCGTCATCGATTATCCCGCCAGTATCTGCCCGTTGACCAAACGCAAACAGTCCGATCCTGCGATCGCAGAGCGCTTCGAACTGTATGTCAAGGGCATGGAACTGGCCAACGCCTACACGGAACTCAACGATCCCAGACTTCAAGAACAACTCTTCCTCACCCAACTGGCAGGACAGGCTGAAGAAGATTCCATGGCTAAAATGGATCACGAATTCATTCAGGCACTCAAAGTCGGCATGCCTCCTGCCGGCGGATTGGGAATCGGCATCGATCGCCTCGTCATGCTCCTGACCAACTCGCATACCATCCGCGACATCATCTATTTCCCTCTCATGCGTCCCGAACACTAAAACCATCGGTTTTATCATCAACACACAGTTTGATGAAATGACGATCTAAGCCGCAACTTTTGGATCACCTCATGCTTAAATTATTCTCAGCTTTGATTTTTGCATTTATCCCCATGCTTGCTGTCGCGCAAGAATCAGAAACCATAACGGCAACCCCGCCTGATGCTCCCGCCATCGCCGATCCTCAAACGTACCTGGATCCGGTGTTGAATCAATTCTTCATCAAATGGCCTAAAAACCGCACCGTCAATATTGTTTTCCATGGCCACAGCGTCCCCTCTGGTTACTTTAAAACGCCGATTACCAAACCGCTTGATTCCTACCCACACCTCTTCCGTGAAGCCATCGCTATCCACTATGACATGTCGGTCGTCAACGTCATTGTCACCGCTATCGGCGGTGAAAATTCAAAACAAGGGTCGACACCCGAACGCATTGACGATGTGTTGACACATCGCCCAGATGTCATCCTGATCGACTATGGAGTGAATGATCGTAGTCTCTCTCAGGAAGACATGCGCACCGGTTGGACAACCCTGATCAAAACAGCTCAGGAGAAAGGCGTTCCCGTCGTCCTGATCACACCCGTTCCCGTCGGAAAACCACAGCCCAACAAACCTCTTGAGCCCTGCGTCGAAATGATTCGTGAACTAGCTGCACAATACCACACAGGTCTCGCTGACGCCCATGCTCTGTTTATAAACAAAATGAATGAAGGAACTGATCTTCAATCTCTTCTCTCTAACGGCAACAATCATCCTAATCGAGAAGGTCATGAACTCGTTTTGGAAGCGATTAAACCCTGGTTCAAGCTCCCACCAGACAACGAGCCATCCTCCCAAACCCTTGATTAAAGTTCGATCCCATTTGATCTGCCAGCACTTCTCAATCCTGATTTCCATCCGACACTAAACTCTCAATTCTTTCCATCCAATGATCATTCAGGAGGACACCTCATGAAGCCTGTCGCTTTTTTAGGTTTGATTTTCACTTGCCTATTCGCACTACCGAATCTGGCAAAAGCCGACCAGCCCTCCATGGTGATTTATATCTCAGACGACCACTCTCAGGTGGAATCACAACTTTACGGGAACGCTGATATCCCCATGCCCCATTTGGAGCAACTCGCTAAAGACGGGATGACGTTTCAATATGCATTTGTCGCCTCTCCCTCATGCGCGCCCAGTCGCGCTGCGATGCTGACAGGTTTAATGCCCGTTCGAAATGGGGCACAGGCCAATCACACTTACCCCCACGATCACATCCACTCGCTGATTGTAAATCTCAAAAGTGCAGGATACCAGACAGCAGCATTTGGAAAAGTCTCTCATGGTAAAGATTCAAAACGCTACGGCTTTGATCACATCTCCACCAACTCAAATGCCCAACCCCTTTTGAAAGATGTCACCAAATATCTGCAGCAGCCTCACACAAAGCCGCAGTGCCTGTTCGTTGGTATTAACAGCCCTCATGTCCCTTGGAGCCAGGCACCTCCTCATTTTCAACCTGTCGATGTCCACTTCCCCCCTCACCATATTGATACCCCCGACACGCGAAACCACCGTGCCTGGTTCTATGATGAAATTAAACAGATCGATGACTCGCTTGGCGAACTCCGCACATTGACTCAACAACATCTGGGTGACAACCTCCTGTTCATCTACACCAGCGATCATGGCAGCCAATGGCCCTTCGGCAAATGGACTCTGTACGATTATGGAATCAGGGTCCCCTTTGTTGCCGCCTGGCCAGAACACATTCCCGCCAATGTGAACACCGAGGCCATGATTAGTTGGATTGACCTCATCCCGACACTCATTGAGATCGCCGGCGGTCAGGCGCAGCCCGAAATTGACGGTCAATCGTTTGCATCCGTTCTCCTCGGAGAAAAATCGATGCACCGCACTCGCATTTTCACCACCAATACAGGTGACGGCGTCATGAATGTTTATCCAGAACGCTCAATCCGGGATCAGGAATACAAACTCATTCACAATCTTCACCCAGAATTTGCCTTCACCAACCATACTGATATCGACCGCAAACCAGCCGCGGGAGCCTATTGGACGCAGTGGGCCGAAAAGGCCAAGATCGACCCCACCGCCCAGGCGATTTTAGACCGCTACTATCAGCGACCGGAGTGGGAATTATACGATACCTGGAAAGACCCTTGGGAACTCTATAATTTAGCCGAAGACCCCGCTCAGAAGACACGCCTGAACCAGATGAAAGAGGAACTCGCCGAGTGGATGAAACAAAACGGCGATGAAGGTCTCGTTCACAACAAACCGAGACTTATTTCCCAGCCAGAATCCTGGCATCCTGATCTTGTCAAACCCCCGAGCAAACCAAAGTAGGCGACTTGGCGGCCTGTTGATCCTTGGCCGCCCGTTGATTTTCTCAAGGTGCTGCATGATTCCAAGGATGAAATCCTCATAAACGCAGCACGTCAGAATTGAAGCCACCAATAAAAAATGCCCGCAATCAATCGATCGCGGGCATTTGTGTTTGCAGCCTGTTTGTACCTGTAAAGAATCAGACACTCTTCACACAGGGATCATCCTGGCATCAATCAAAAAAGGGTGGCCAACGGGACTCGAACCCGCGACCCCCGGAACCACAATCCGGTGCTCTAACCAGCTGAGCTATGGCCACCATGTCTGTTACGTATCGGAAATTGACACGTCTGGTCTGGAAAAGTTCATCTCTGACCTGTCAATCCTGCCCAAAATGAACTTCGCGTGAATATAACGCATGGCTGACCCGAACGCAACTTTCCGCAAACGAATTCGCAGCCCCTCACGCAAATATCAACACGCTCGCGATTTAGGCGATTCTTATTGACGAAGTACCACAAAGGTGAAGTCACTCTGAGTGTTCTCCAGTTTGTGCAAACCGTCGAATCGTTTCAATAAGTTGATTGAGAATAATTGGCTTCGACAAGTAATCCGTGCATCCGGCGAGCAGGCATTTTTCCTTATCACCGGTCATGGCTCCTGCAGTCAGCGCGATGATGGGCGTTGAAATGTTTTGGCTTCGAAGAGTTCGTGTGGCCTCATAGCCATCCATAATCGGCATTTGCATATCCATCAGGATAATATCAAACGGCTTGCCCTGGCTGATCGCAGTTAACGTCTGATCGACCGCCAA
>JBGSVC010000371.1:0-2343 GCA_041753175.1 Planctomycetaceae bacterium | reverse complement strand
TGACATGATCTTCCTGATTCAGAGCAATCGTGATCATCAACCAGTAACCATCAATCAAGGTTGAATCCTGTTGCAATGCACCTTGTGTCATCTGCTCTGCGATCGGAAATTGCCCTTTGGCTTCATACATTTCAGCTTTTTTAATCGTCAGAAATGGATCGCCACCGATCGCCTGATCAATCGATTCCAGACATTTGAGCGTCTGATCGTAATCTCCACGTGACGAGAAATACGCAATTCCCATAAAGTTCAGGCAGTTGTCTTTCGGATATCGAGCCTGAAACAACTGATAGGTCTTCAAGATTTCCGTGTGGTTCAATGCGCCAAATGCAGCCGTAAAACGCATCGTGAGCACATGTTTAAGCTCCTGAGTTTTCTCCGGCATTTGATAGTAAACCAGCAGGGCTTTTTCGTAATTCTTATTTTGGTTGAAATCAGACATCTGTGAAATCTTATCGACACTTTCCAATTCCGCTTTCTGATCGGCATCAACATTCTTGACCAAACTGGCCTCGTTCTGCTGCAAATAATACAACAAAAGCCTCCGCGAGGTTTCCGTCTGATACTCGGCGTTCAAATGTGTGTAGATATCGTAGGCACGAACCTGTCCATCATTGCTCTTTGCCAGCAAAAACTCATGGTAGTTATAGCCACCATCATCTCGAATCATTCGAAACAAGACACGCTGTTCCCCTTGGCGATTGAGCACTTTTACAAATTCATAGCTCCCTCCGTTAGAAACTAACTGCTGCATCAGATTCAATGGGTTCGATTGCACATAGCCCTGTTTCCAACCATTCAACAAGCTCTCAATCTTGGTATCATTCCGATCCATGCCCCCGGCCACGCGATCAACCATTTGATCCAGATTACAAAACTTATTGAAATCAACTGTCGCCGTTCCGTTGATTTCCTGATCCAATCTCTCTCCATAAGACAAATACTCCTGAGCGGAGATCGGCAACGACTTGGGAGCAGTAGGCTGATAATCGTCTCCCAGAGCCGTCCATACGCAACAACTCCACACAGCCCACGCCAAAACAGCCACCCGCGCAACGCCAAATGGACGGGGCTGAAATCGCTGCGGGATCACATTCATCACAGTGTTGGTGATCGATTTCGATAACATCTCTGGAATCTCCCTATTGTGTTTTCTAAGAACCGTTCAACGATTCTTGTGACGATGCAACATGATCATTATTCTCAAGCGACTCTCCTGACACAAATTCTGATTGTAAATCCCGTAGCCGTCCTCGAATAGACAGATTGCCGATGATTTCGCAGAGTTCCTCCGACCTGTCCCGTCAAGTCAACTCTGAGTTTCCTGCAGACAGGTCATATCGAAATTGACACCCAGTCAGGCGCTCACACAGACATCCTGAAAAATGACATCCAGATTTGAGAAATCACGGTAGTCAACCGACTGTTCAGTCTTTTATAATCAACAAAGTAATACGGCCGGATCGTTGATTGAAGTCTGACACGCCACACACAGGCGACACAGCTTTGCCAACTGACCTGGCCGTCTATTTTTTTGCCTCAACGATTCACAATGTTTCGTGAATCGGATGCATTTCCACGTTGACAGCCAGACTCATGAATCAAACTCAAACCAGTTTTTTCTGTGCTTGGGCTCGATCACGAGGCTTTCAATAAATACGTCCACGATCACGTTCGTTGACAGAGATGCACCCAAAAAACCCTTTCGAATTGAACACCTCTCGTCACCCAACGCCAGGGATCATACTATGGAACGACAACCTATCTCACGTGAAGGTCACGATAAACTCAAAGAAGAACTGCGAATTCTTGAAGAAGTCGAAATGCCTGCCTGCACCGAGAATATTGCAGAAGCCCGCGCCGAGGGAGATCTCAAAGAAAATGCTGAATACCACGGCCAAAGAGAACGCCAAGGCATGATTCAAGCCAAAATAAATCAACTCAAGTCCAAACTGGCCACCTGCTATATTGTCGATAAATCCACACTTCCCAAAGGCGTCGTGACTTACGGTTCCGTAGTGACCGTCAAAGACCTGAAATGGGACGACGAAGAAAGCTATGAATTTGTCGGCCCAGGCGACGAAGATTATGACTCCGAACCCATGCGCATCCTCACCAGCAGTCCTTTGGCTCAGGCGATGATGAACAAGAAGATTGGCGATCAGGTGTCCGTAGAAACCCCACGGGGAACTCGCCAATTGGAAATCACTAAGATCGTCGACTAAATGATCATTCCCAGACGACAACCGTCTGGAGCGATCGATGGGAATCAAGCATGCAGAGTTTCTTCAGACTCCGCATCCTTAAACAACTCAACGAAAAAACCCGCCAGTCAGGCGGGTT
>JBGSVC010000370.1:0-3282 GCA_041753175.1 Planctomycetaceae bacterium | reverse complement strand
TATTCTAATAGTGGTCCAGAAGCCGCTTCTTGCAAGCTTTTGCAGAGCACCGAGCCTTCGAAGTGGTGACGGGGCACCAGGTTCTACAACCCGAGTTAGTTTCTCATTGAGGCTCGATACAGACATTTGAACGCTGCAAAGGCTCTTATCGAGAAGAGCCATGTATTCGTCATCTGCGACGAGATCAGAGCGAGTGAAAATAATATACGGATAACGGTAGAAACGTAGGACCTTCAGCAGTTCTTGAGTGACCTTATACTTCTTGTCGATGTGCATGAAACTGTCTGACATCGATCCGATACGGAGCGGAATTCGTTTCCGCATAATTTCTCGAAATTTATGTGGGCGATCCGTCTCAAAAACGGTGTGAAATGTTTTTCTCAATTTGGAAATATCGATTGGGAACGGCATCGGCTCGTTCCAATATTTCCGTATCGAAAGATAACTCTTGGCGTAGCAATACGCACAATTAAAAACACAACCTCTACCGTAAGTATCTATTTCGAATCTGTAGAAACACTGCTTACAGTCCTCTGCTTCCAAGAGCTTCATAAAGCTCTTGAATACCACCCCGCCGCGTGGCTGCTTCTCCCCAAAGCGCTCGTATAACTTATCGAACACACTGTAATCGAACGTGTCTGGAAATTTGCTGTTGAGACGCTTCGTTTTAGCCCGCATCATTGCAGAGATCGGGCTGTGGAGTTCCTGCTGCTCTAAAATCGCAGGCGGTAGTTTCTGTTGAACAATGGGATTCGCTATTGGAAAACGAACCACGTTACTCGGAAGAAGCGACTCGCCAGATGGTTCACGCATCTCGCGCCTCCCTTCTTCCACGAGTCTTTAACGTTTCTTGCTTCGTAGAGATCGCCTTAATGGGCAATTCAGGGTTTCGGATAAAGGACGTGGTTGCGACACGAACTAGCGAGGAAAAGTCCAAGAATGGATTGGCCTCAAGAAATGCGCCGATGAGCTTAAGTTCATCGGAGGAAAATCGGACTGTCTTAGTTATCGTTGCCATAGCGTATTACAAAGGAACACCTTGTAACACGTTGAGTTATTGCGATCCAGCTCCCTTGCCCAGATAATTCATAACTACCTATTTTTACTTATAAAAACGGCTCTGGGAGCGGTCGTCATGGAAGACGGGCAATCAGTTCTTTCAGATTTTTGGGAATCTCTTTCCCAAAAACTCCATCGAATAGACCAGAGTCCTGGGCGGCCTCTTGATCGCTAGTAATCGCGTACACGCGCTTTATCCCGAGTTGCCGGAGCGACCTGGCAACATCAATTCCACTATGGCGCGAGTTCAGAAAGTGGATGTCGACAAAAGCCACAGCGTCTTGCGCGAGGGCAAAAGCGTTCTGTTCGACAAAGTCCTCCCAGCGAGTGAAGTGGCACAGGGCGACGAACTGGTGTGTGTCTGCGTACTGCCGCCAGCTTGCGTGAACAAACTTCTCATCGTCGAAAACGAGAATCGTCCTTTCCCTGAATTTCTCTAGTGAATTATCTTTGGTGTCTTCGCCGTCCTCCGCGATCAGCTCGATGTCAGCAACAGAAGGCAATGTAAACGAGAATCGTGTGTCCCTCTCTCCCGCATGAGAACAGCTAATCTCTCCGCCATGAGAGTTTATAATCTTCTTTGAGATGCTTAGCCCCAAGCCCGTGCCGTTCTTCCGTCGGGTAAAGAACGGGCTGAAAAGTTGGGTCGCGTCCTCGTTGGAGATACCGGGACCATTGTTGGAAATGTGAAAACGAATCTGGTTCTCAGGCAAGTCCTCGCTGCTAATACGAATGTTACCTGAAGGGATCTCTCCGGTGCCGATCGCCTGAACTGCGTTCTCAAAGAGGTTCGTGAAAACTCGGGATACCTTCTCTGGGTCGGCCATCAACATCCTATGGTGCTGGAGACTATACTCAATCTCAATTTGAACATTTGGATAGAATCGCAGCGTTTCTTGAATACACGACTTCCACAGCTTCGTTGCGGATACTTTCTCCAACTGCGGCGTCATCTCCCTGCTGGTGTCGAGGATATCCTGGAGCATAGCATTTACTTTGCGCACGCTTCCCTCGATGTCAGAACAAACCTGGAAGCCAACCCTGCGAGCGAGTTCGTTCTTGGATTCCAAAAGAGTGTTGAGCGCTAGCTTCATGACCTGAAACGGCTTTCGGATATCATGGGCCACCATACGCGTAGTCTCGGCGATAGCAGCATTGCGACCATCTTCAGTAATTTTGTCCAAAAGCGGGTTGAGGATCTGAGTTTCTACTCGTTTCACCAGCACACGGTGTGCAAATGTTGCCCCCAACACGGCAAGAATAATTGTTAGCCATAGGACCGGCGGAAATAGATCGCGCAGAGTCGTAGGGCGGATTGTTGCCTGATCGATGTGGGCTATAGTCTTCTCCCCAATAGTGATTGGCGTACTCGTAAATTTATGGGCTTGAAAAATGATGTCGGCATCTGCGGCATCAAGGCTGCAACCTTTGATCTTCTTGGGGGCCATTCCGGGGATCGCATAATCGATGCGAATACATGCCTGTACTGACGGGTATTTTTCACGCCAGTCAGAAAGGAGAGAATCGACACGAAGCTGAATTCCCTGATCTGAGTTGAGAAAAATATCCTCGGAAAAAAAGGCCCGTTGGGACTTCATGATGTCCGATAGCCCCGCAGCGGTGTTCTTAAGCTTCTCGTCGAACTGCTGCTTGAGAAGAAAACCCACAGTCAGCATCAGCAGTGCAACGACGATTCCGATTGGCAACCACGTCGTTTGTCGAAGTTTCGCCTTTAAGAGAGATGTAGAGACTTGTGACATTATTCCCACCTCCGCCAGTGAACACCGCGATTGCCACGCAACACGAACAGCTCTAATGGCTTGATGGGATCACCCTCTTTGCCATAGGCCAGGGGTCCTGCCATTCCGTGGTAGTGCGTTCGATGGATAGCCTCAATAATCTTGTCGCCGCGTAGTCCTGGATTTTGCTTCAAGGCCCGCACCAGCACGGACGCTGCATCGTAGGCAGCGACGGTTGTCATTGAATGGGAATACTTGCCGCAAAATTTCTTGTGCAGGTGAAGGTAGTTCACCGACTCTGGGCCTTCTACCTTGTCATTCCAGTGCTTGGGATAGATGAATTGAATTCTTCCCGAACGAGCGCCAAGGAGGTCAATGAACTTTGGTTGCCCCTCAATGGTATCGCTCGATAGAAGCGTCAGCTTTGCCGTTCTCGCTTCAAGCGCAACATACACGTTGGCGATACTCGCTTGCATGACCGGAA
>JBGSVC010000369.1:0-2923 GCA_041753175.1 Planctomycetaceae bacterium | reverse complement strand
GTCCTGAAATCGGATTGAAGTTGGACCTGGGAAGCGATCATTTCGGCATCGATATGCAACTGACCGGTGGTGTGGCTGTGACCTATGAATAGATGAATCTCTCGGGTTTCGGGATTTTCAATCACTTCATCAGTACAACCGGGCTGGCTGGTTCCGATGCTGACATCTTGGGACTAACGCCACAGTCAGGATTTTCTGACACAGAAAATCACACCCATGCCTCTCCTTTCATGGATGCTTCGATCAACGCTCATGCGAAGATCTTTGAAGATCTTCCTTACTTCCGAAACTATGCTTTCTTTGAAGATGCCCGTCTGGTGGCCTCAGCCGGATATCTGTATCTGGGCAACGTCGCCCGTCCCTACGATTCTGTCAACTATGTCACGTTTCCGATCAATCCGAGCATTGATATTGAACGAGACGGTTGGGAGCTGAAATACTTTACGGTCGGGATGGACTTCACTTATTAACAAACTGTTGAAGATTGACGAACTGCCAATCTTCAAGACCCCTGTCAGATGGATCAAGGTCACATTTCCTGAGATCATGACACTCCGAAAGCCCAGATCAAATTGGTCTGGGCTTTTTTTGCGCGCTGCTGTCTGAGGGAAAATTCAGCGGGCTGCCAGAGTGAAGTCCTGGGTGTTTTTCAGGGAAACGTCGAACTCGTCTTTCTTCCTTGCACTGATGTCTTTTAAGATGAAGGCTGATTGGATGAATGTCCAGCATGCCGCCGGTTGCCTGCTGGTATTTGACATCGAGATCAATTTGCTCATTTCGACTTTTTCTACTTCAGGAGTTCTCTGACATGCGTCAACTCGTGTCTTTCGTGGTGATTACAGGCTGCCTGGTCGTCTCTGGCTGGGTGGGGCTTTCGTGTTTCAATGATGCAACCGCCAGTTCGATCCACTCTCAGGCTGTTGATCCGTTGACGTTCCACCCTGTCGATACGGTCGCGTATTTCCAGAATGATGGCAGTCTGGCACATGCACAGGCTTATGAACAGACGGCATCGTATCGTGCATTCCACGATTCGGGATTACAGGAACTGCTGGAAAAAATGCTTGATTTCCTTTCAACAAAAGAAGAAACCAAGACGGTGACGACATCGATCAAGAAGAGTTTGGCTGGCGTGATCAACCATGGAATGTCTGTTTCGATTGCCATTCCGCGAGAAGGGGCACCGATTCCTCGAGCGACGGTTGTCCTCAATCAGTCAGCCGATTTAGCGGCCGATCTGTCGATGTTTTTAGGGCATCTTCAGACGACCGACCAAGGCTTTCAAAGAGACGTCTCGGTCGTGGAAGAAGTCATCAATGAACGTACTGTGACAAAAATCATTCCTAAAGAGGCAATGGGGTTTGAAATCGCCTATTGGGCAGAGGGGGAGCAGTTGTTGTTGACCGTGGGCCTGGCTGCCTCGAAATGGGCGATGGCAGTTGTGACTGATGAAATGGAAGATCTCTCGTCGGTCAACGCATTCACACAAGCCATTTCTGAAACTCCTGATTTCGAAACACTGTCGCTGGGGATTGTCGATATTCCGACGATCCTGAAAACCTATCAGGGCTTTGCCATCCCCACCGACAATGGCGACCCCAAAACGGTCGGGGATGTGTTCAAGATTTTGGGTCTGAATCAACTGGGAATCCTGACCACGAAAACGGGTTATCGAGGCGAAGCCGTCATCAGTCAGACAAAACTGAATTGCAAGGGTCTGGAAGAGAGTGCCAAGTTGACGTTGAACGATTTGCCGCCGATGCCTTTATCAGCGGCATTTTTCTCAGCCTCACACATCAATACCCAAGGGCTGTATGCCAAACTCGTCAAAGCCGCCGAGAAAGTTATTGAGTTTGCCCCCCAGCGTGAACAAGAACAGATGTTTCAAATTCTGGACAAACTTCCGGAGATCCTGGGTTTTGATCCTCAAACGGAACTGCTCGATACGCTAGGAACACTCGCCTGCTTTTACCAGGATCAGGATGGAGGACCTTACGGACTGGGTTTTAGTGTTGTCGTCGAAGTTAAAGATCTTGCAACGCTGTCATCGACGTTGCGAAAGATTCAGGAACGCCTCTTCGATGTGCCTGAGAGCCCTTTGTATTTGCTCGATACCGAAAAATTGGGACGCGAGATTTTCATGACCGAGTTTTATGCAGACGAATCATCGTTCCAATATGGTGCCATCGGACTGGATGAAAAATGGATGATTGTCAGCTTGATGCCACAATCGGTCACAGCGTTCTTTCATCGTCTCGACGGAACACTTCCCTCTTGGACGCCTGACGAAGAACTGGCTGGATGCCTGAGTGATATGCCAGCAGAGTTCCAGTCGCTTTCTGTTGCAGACACCCGTTTCTCCACACAGATCGGTTACAACTGGTTGACGTTTTTGGCTCCCCTGGCACAGGCTGGCATTTATAACAGTGGATTTTTAACTGACGATGAGGAACTCCCTTTCCATGTCGAAGATCTTCCCCCATCAGAACTGGTGACGGCTCCATTGTTTCCTACGGTCGCGACGACCACCTATCTTCCCGAGCAGATCGTCTGGACGACCCGCACATCTGTCGGCGGACTGCCTGTGCTCAATGGATTAGGAGAAAATACAGTGGCCGTAGGTGCCGTGGGGGCAGCGTTGTTATTGCCAGCAGTCCAAAAGGCAAGGTCAGCGGCACGTCGGGCACAGTCCAAAAACAATCTTAAGCAATTGGGGCTGAGCTTGCATAATTATCATGACCGATTCAACTCACTACCTGCAGGAACGGTCATCAATGAATCGCTCAAACCTGAGGAACGCTTGAGCCTGCACGTCCAACTTCTTCCGTTTTTGGAGCAGGGCCCGTTACATGCCTCTTTCAAGATGGACGAAAAATGGAACTCCGCGACCAACGATCCGTTTTCACAAACTCCTCTAGCTGTG
>JBGSVC010000368.1:0-2103 GCA_041753175.1 Planctomycetaceae bacterium | reverse complement strand
TCAAGCCTGGCTGCGGACATGGAAGATCCCACATGTCTCAGTTAATGAACAACAGCGTGCTTTGGACTTTAATCGACAAGACGACGATCCCGTCAGTTTGAAGTCCATGGATTTTATTGTCTCAGTCTCAGGATGTCAGTTGCTGATCGATATCAAAGGGCGCGCCAGTAACCGTTCGCTGACACGCACCAGTGCAGAAAACTGGATCACACGCGATGATCTGGAATCTCTGACGCGTTGGCAGTCAGGATTTGGAGATGCATTTACTCCGCTGATCGTCTTTGCGTATCGTCATCTGCAACCTCACCCTCGTCTGATCTGTTCACAAATCGAGTTTAAAGCCGCATGGTATGCGTTTTACGGGATACCATTAAGCATTTATCAGCAAAGCCTGCAGGTTCGCTCCTCTCGCTGGCAAACCTTGTCTCTGCCGCGTCACGAATTTCGTCTCAAACGCCAGCCGATTGCCAGTCATTTTCCTCAGCATTATTTTCAAAGCGATTGCACACCGATCTCGTCGCAGTACATCCCTACCGTGTCTCCAATACAATCCACGCGATGAGTTTTTCAGCATTCCTATAGACCTTTGATCACGGTCGTCGTTGATGATTCCGATCATGGGATCTGCTATCCCAATACAAAATCCAATCGGCTGCTAAAGCTGTATCTTCACGACGGAACCCAGCGGAACTTCTGGCCATCGGGCACCGTGAGGCACAATTCTTACGAGCACATACGTCTGCGAGACAGGAAGTGATTTGGCGGCACCGGCATGTTCGGCTTTGCGTGCAATTTCTTCAACAAGTCCGGTCGCCTTGAATTCTCCTGGAAAAACCAGTTCGACACGCTGACCTGTCGCGAAATGACCAATCTGATTGGTATCGATGCGGGCATCCAGATAAAGTTGATCAAGGTCATAGATCGCCACCAGATCCTGTCCGGGGCTGGTCATCTGATGAGCATGAACATGGTAATCTCCGACCAGTCCATGAACCGGAGAGCGGAGAGTCAGTTGATGTCGATTTTGTGTCAGCTCTGCTTCCCGATGGATCAGGCTGGCAAGTTGTTCACGTTTAGGAGTTAAACCACGGGAGCGATAAATCAGGTCTCGAGCAACAGCCATCTCGGAATCGAGTTCAGAGAGTCGATTTTCACACAACGAAACCTGTGTCTGAGAGACTTCCAGAGAGTTCACTGAAGACGCATATTTGAGCATCGTTAAGATCGTCTCATGCTGTGGTGGGCCAAGCGAGAGCCAGTTTTCGGTCATTGTTTCTGGTACGAGTGTCAAAGAGTTTTCGGCAAATTCCTGTTTCTTGTCGCGACTGAGAACCTGCTCCCAAGCCATCGCAGTCACCTCAGCCGAATACACGGCTTGTTGATATTGTGCCAGTTGCATTTGAGTCGTATAGATCTGATTATCGATGGCACGTTTTGCTGAGACAATCTCCAGATCAGCGGCAGCTTGTAGTTGATCACATTCAGCAGTCAACGATTCGATTCGGGATTTGAGCGTTTCCAGCTCATGCCCAATCTGTTCGTTGACCAGCGTGATGACGGTTTCCCCTTTGGCAATCATCTGCCCCGACTGTTTATGCAGTTGACTGACGAGAAATAGATCATCTGCCTGAAGTTGATAGGGACGTGCATCGAGCAGACCGGTAAATTGTTTCTTGCCCTGTGAATCCAGCCAGATCGACAGGCTCACTCCCGAAACAAGTGACAGCAAGGCAATCACGATCAAACGAGATTTTGAGGTGACGTTGGACGGCGGTAATGCAGTTGCTGAACCTGAGGCAGGCTGAATCTGCGTTTTTTGACCATGCCCTTGGAAATTTGTTGTTGACTGAAGACTCACCATCGCTGGTTCGACTTTGGCATTCGACTGGCTCACGGGATGTGTCACGTCGTCTGTTTCCATCTTGAAAAGTTACTTGCTGGAGAAGAAATGGCTCTGCACACGTCAACTCTTGAATTGCATTTTTGACCCTGGCTAAAGACCCAGACATGCATCCTGCTCGTTATTCATCGACACCTCGCCGGGGACCAAACAGCCAAAACGCTTCGTCCTCCCACGACACTGTCGTGTTCGGTTCACAAATC
>JBGSVC010000367.1:0-4045 GCA_041753175.1 Planctomycetaceae bacterium | reverse complement strand
CGCGGGGGTCGGTTCACTCAGAGTGCGGCTGGCTGATTCAACGGCATCCGAAAGCATGAGGATGCCCGTCTCTTTGGACTGCGGTTTGGGGCCGGGATATCGGAAGGAGGATTCTTCAACCATCCCACTGCGGTTATCGTCCTGCTCTGCTTTTTCTTTGGCGGCGTGGTAAAAATATTCGACCAACGTGGTCCCGTGATGCTGTTCGATGAAATCAACAAGGGCGCGGGGGAGACCATATTGATCTGCGATGTTCACGCCATCTTTGACGTGCCCGATGATGATCAGCGTACTCATCGCGGGGGCGAGTGAATCATGTTTGTTGGGCATGCCCGAGCGTCTGTTTTCAACAAAGTATTCCGCCTTGGGAATCTTTCCAACATCGTGAAAATAGGCCCCGATTCGCGTCAATAACCCATTGGCACCGATCGATTCGGCGGCGGTTTCCGCGATCGAAGCCACCGTGATGGAATGGTTGTAAGTGCCCGGGGCTTTGCGGACAAGTTCCTGCAACAAGGGGTGAGAGGGTTCGCTGAGTTCCAGAAGACTGATCCCGGTGACAACACCAAAGACCGACTCGATAAACGGCAGGCTCCCTGCAACAAAATAACCCGCGACGACACACCAACCACCGCCGCGGAGAGAGTTAATCATCTTATAAGGGTCGGTGACGACATCGGCGATATTTTGTGACGCGATGACATACATCCCCAGGTTGACCGTGATATAGACAACGCCGGCGACAATACCGGCCCAAATGATGACCGAGCGAGATTGCATCCGATAGAGAAGAACCGTGGAAACAGTCGACGTACTTAACAGGACGACAAACTGGGCCAGATCAATCCGGGTCGAGAGAGTGACGATCAGGCATAATGTCAGAGCGGTCAGACAGGCCAGAACCTGGCTGTAGGCGACGGCAAAGATCATGACCGTGACCATGATCGGAATGACCTCTGCCTGCCAGGGGTCAAAAGAAAAACCGCGGGCAAACAGGACGGTCAGCAGGATGGCTGCCAGATAGGTGGAAAGGGAAGGGAGGCTGGTGACCAGACGTGGTTCGTAGCGGGCGACATAATAGGCGTTGATGATCACCAACACGATCATGAGAGCCGCGATCATGATGATGCGCAGGCTTGTTTCAAAATAGCCGGTCTGTCTGAGAAGTGATTGATACTCGGCTTCGAGTTTGTTGATCAGGAGATTGTCTTTTTCGATGACTCCATTGGGTTGGAGGAGTGTATCGCCGATTAGGATTTTATCTTTAACTTCCTGAACGTTGATGCGGACAAGATTACGGGCTTCCTGAGTGATGGACTGGTCGTAACGCATGGTGGGAACCAGGTGTGTGCGCAGCCACATCAGCAGGGGAGTCCGGATAGGATCGAGCGAGGGATAGTTTTGGAAACTACGTCCAATGAGGCCGGCGTCGTTGAGCAAGTCTGCGGTCCGGACATCAACAAGGTGAACTTCCAGCGGAGTAATGGGGAGTTCGGCCAGAGATGTGTTGGCGGGAAGGTTGGCAGGGATGACGGCAATTGCGGAATCCCCAATTTCCAGGCGATTGACTTCTTCCTGGGAGATAATTCCGGTGATGAGGATCGGTTCGAGCAGTTGCTGTGTTTCTTCGACGATGGAACTGATGATGGTGTCTGTTTGAGTAATGTCGCCGGGGCTGATCGTATCTTTGAGCTGTTTGTAAATGTTGTTGAGTTGTTGGGGGCTGGTCGATTCGAGGTTGGCTTGATAATTGGGGAGAAGTCCAAAGTCGCGTCTGACGCTATTGGGGACACTATCGAGGGATGAACTCTCTGCAATACTTCCCAGGTCTGCCTGAAGGACACGGGGGAGGGTTTTTAAGATCTCGCTGTCGTTGCGGAAGTAGTAGGGGACCTGCTTTTCGAGTTCGTTGCGGACACGGTTGGTTTCAAACGTATTGACGATTTCAAAACTGGTACGTGCCGCCAGACCATGAGGGAACTGGTCGCCGATGCGATAAGGAAAGGGCGTACGCCAGCTTTCAGTGATGATCAGCAACGCCAGAATTGTCAGACCGCAGAGCGCATAACGAAGCGTTTGCTCGCGTGAAGTGAGCTGCTGGCTTAGACTAAAGGGGAGTGAACGCTTGCGATTGAGCGAATTGATCGCCGACTTGCGCGTCTTTTTCCCGTTCCAAAATTTCATCAGAGGTGAAACCTCAAAGATTTCAAAAACAGGACTGCATCTATTTGGAGAGGTGAGATCAAGTGAGACACTCGATCAAAACCTGATGTGCCTGTGTGAAACGACTTTTTTAATTATAACATGCTCCTTGTGTGAAGATACGGTGGGAAAGCTGGTATTTTTCAGCAAAGCCCCAGTTCAGGATTTCCATAAAATACGCCTGCAAGTGACTTGAAAAACGCATTAACTGTTGTCATGTTAGCCTTTGGAGTGATTTGTTCAACATGATTGAGAGTACGGTTATTGTCGTGAAGAGATAATTGTCGCGATCAATGCCCTCTTCACCCCAAGGCGAAAAGTTGCGCCGAAGAGTGCGGTGAGGTAGCTCCTGCCTAAAAGATTGATGGCGAAGGAGTCTATTAACTGGTGAGGTTCGAAGATTCAGCGGTACGTCACATCTTCGTCAGGCTTCTTCGAGACCGGAACCAAAGTCTTCAACGGGGAGGTCGTGACGACGGGCCTGATCGTCGTAGGCTTTGACGATGTCTTTGACCAGTGGGTGACGGACGATATCGGCGGCATCGAGTTTAATCGAGCCAATCCCAGGGATGGCGCGGAGGCGTCGGACGGCGTCGGAAAAACCGGAAGGGACGCCGGGGGGGAGGTCGACCTGGGTGTCGTCGCCGGTGACGACGATTTTCGAGCCGTTGCCCATGCGGGTTAAAAACATTTTCATTTGTGTGACGGTCGTGTTTTGGGCTTCATCGAGAATCATATAGGTATCGTTGAGAGTGCGTCCGCGCATGAAGGCGAGGGGGAGAATTTCGATGACGTCTTTTTCGATGAGGCGCTGGACCTGATCATAGTCCATCATTTCGCGGAGTGCATCGAGCAGGGGACGCAGGAAGGGGTTGACCTTTTCGAACATATCTCCGGGAAGAAAGCCGAGTTTTTCTCCGGCTTCGACGGCAGGGCGGGCCAACACAATTTTGCGGACGCGCTCTTTTCTCAGCGAGGCCAAAGCCATTGCGACGGCGAGGTAGGTTTTTCCTGAGCCGGCTGGTCCTCGACAAAAAACGAGGTCGTTGGTGTCCATCAAACGCATGTAGCGTTGCTGGCCGGCGGTCTGGGGGACGATCCGTTTGCCTCGGTCGTTGACTTCGACGGCAATACTGTATGCCTGATCTTTGGCGAGGAAGACCCCTTGAAGAACTTCGTCGACCTGCCAGGGGTGGATCAAATGATGCGTTTCGACAATCGAGCGGAGACGGGTGAAAACCTCTTCGGCTTGTCGGATCCCTTCTTCGTCGCCATCGAGAATGAGTTGTCCCTGTCGGACGACGGCGCGAATTCCTGCGCGATCGATGATGCCTTTGAGATAAGAATCATGCGGACCACAAATGGCCTGGATGTGTTTTTGTTCCTGGAATTCGATCGCGACTTTCAATCATCAATCCTTAATCATAAATTCCGGATAATCAATCCTGGATGGAGAGGAGGACGGATGGGGATGTTGGTTGGCCGAGGTCAGTCGTCATCCGCTCTAATATCTTATCTGCCTGCGCACCGCTCGCCAGTGCGGAAATCCTGAAACCGGACAGAAGTTAAGAGATTGAGGTTCGGTCAGAAATCGACGTCTCTGGAGTGTTCGGAAGCGTCGTCTGGGTTTGGGGCGTGGACAATCAAAGGGTGGTCCATCATAATGAAAGCTTAAGAACGCTTTGAATGCCGAGTGGATCAATGCGTGGTCGTGAAGGATGGTCTTTGAGCAGAATGCGAAGCGTATCTATGAGTTGGCGTCCGGCGTGGTTACGAAGACCCAAATGGCTGCAGGAACCTCGATTGACTCGCACGGAGTTACTCAATTTGTTGATCCGGCGAT